>NZ_VPAW01000048.1:0-6081 GCF_013419055.1 Acinetobacter sp. YH12108
GTGGACATTTACCTTCCCGTTTTAACCGTGATAAAGCACGTCCATATGTGGGTGCTTTATCCGTGTTGATCACTTGTGGAATTTGCCACTTCTTCACATTATTTAAAATTTTTCCAAGAAAACAATAAGCTGAATGGGTATTTCGTCTAGCAGAAAGATAGAAATCAAGAGTATGGCCACGTTGGTCAACTGCACGGTATAGATATGCCCATTTGCCATTCACTTTTACGTAAGTTTCATCCAGATGCCATAAATGTCGATCTGTAGGATTACGCCAATACCAACGTAAACGTTTTTCCATTTCTGGAGCATAACGCTGAACCCAGCGATAAATTGTGGTGTGATCAACATTCACTCCACGTTCGGCCAGCATTTCCTGAAGTTCACGATAGCTGATGCCATATTTACAATACCAACGAACAGCCCAAAGAATGATTTCACCTTGAAAGTGCCGACCGTGGAAGGGATTCATCTGCTGTATCTCGAAATAAATAAGATATTTAGCTTATCATGTCAGCCTATTTGCAACAGTGCCGTTGATCTTCCGTCCTTCATGCATGAGGGCCACAGTGCCATCCGGGTACTCCAGAAATGAAATGTATTGCCCAACAAGCTTATGATTCAGCTCTGTCGGTTCAAGCAGATAAATACACTTGTCATAGGTGATGGTTAGGTTCTTCGTGACCTTACGCGGTTCCTGCCAAGTGAATATATCCTCCAGCTCAGCATCAGATTCCGTTAAAGATCGATGTAAATTCTTCGAGTTTCTCGCACACTTGGCAAACTTCTGATTGAAGTGCTCAATGAAGCAGGGTAGCCATGCATTGGCTTCGGCAATTGAACTGATGCCTTCCAGACGCATCTCCTTGATCAAACGGTCTTGAAGGGTTCTATTCGCGCGTTCTACGCGACCTTTAGCCTGTGGTGAGTTGGCAAAGATAATATCAATATTTAACTCGTTCAGAATCCGCCCAAATTGCGTGATCTGGCTGTCTTTCCTGGATTTCTGATTAACTCTGAATACCGAATGTTTGTCGCTATAAAAGGCCAGAGGTTTGCCGTATTGTTCAATGTAGGCTCGGGTTGAAAGCATATAGTCGAAGGTGGTTTCCGCCTCACAGAAGCGTAGATGCAACAGCTTTCCAGTGGCATCATCGATATACACCAATAAACAGCACTTAGCAGCGCGTCCTTCGAACCAGTCATGATATGAGCCATCAATCTGGATCAGCTCACCGAAGCAATCCCGGTTATAACGTGGCTGATATGGACGTTTAAGGCGCTTGGATCGCGGAATCCAGAGGTCATTGGCCATCATCCAGCGCCGAACCGTTTCTACCGGGATATTCAGGTCAAATATGCTGCTGAGCTTCTCATGCGCCAAGGTAGGTCCAAAGCCCAGCAGATGTTCAGAAATAATGGAAAGACATTTTGATTTTAATAACTCATCATGGCGATGATGGCCAGGTTGACCACGACTGGCATGTGCCAGACCTGAAACACCGTCTTGATTGAGTTTCTGCAATAACCGGGTAATTTGACGAGTGGAAAGATTCAGGATTTCAGCAGCACGGACCTGGGTAATACGATGATCTCGAACGTCTTGCAGAACTGCAAGACGTTGAATTTCCTTGTCAGACATAGTGATCAACATCTCTAATTTATATCCAGTCCATGATGGTAAAAACCATCATAAACTAGACATTTTTATTGGTGAGAATATAGACACTTTAAATGGTTTCTAACAAGGTTACTTCACATAAGAAATTTTATGTTAAATGATTGTTAGAAATGCCCCTTGATCGAGGCATTTTCTATAAAGAATACTAAAAACTAATTAAAGCCAACCAAGTTTCAAAACAAGGCAGTTCTCAGCAATCATATTTTTAAATTATATAACTCCCAACTGAGCTTTTGCTCCAACGATAAGGCTTTCATTTTGAGTTTCTAAGGCAAATAAACCATACATCAAAGGAGAGGCCGCTGCTCTTTCTAAAGTCTGTTCATATAGTTTATTCCAAACTTTACCCCCTAGTTTTTCATACTCGATGATTAGAGTTTTGAGGCTTTCTTCTCCAAACAAAGTTACATGCCCAGCAAAATCAATCGCTGGGTCATCTATATGGGCTGTTGACCAATCAATAACGCCTGAAACAGCTCCATCCTTTGAAGCTAGTACATGCCCAGCATATAAATCGCCATGTATAAATTGGGTGAAATCTGCCCATAGAACATCATTATCCAACCATTTTCTGTAGCGGGTTTCCAATTGCTCACTTATACCAATTTCAGATTTTACTAACTGCAAATTGTTTGCTATTTCAGGTCTTAAATCTGAAGGTTTCATAATTTTCAAATCATTTTCCCGAACTTCTTTTTCAGGAATACTATGGATTTCAAATAAGGTTTTTGCCAAAGATGTTATGTATTTCGGGCTATCTTTGTCCATATTCCAAATTATTTCATAGGTTTCAGCATCCAAATTTAAAACAGGATTATCTTTAAGTATGGGATAAGCCACTAATTCTGTAGATGAAATTCTCCAATCAGGAACCTCTACAGAAAGATGTTTTTTTACCAATTCTAAAATGCGTTTTTCTTTCTTGATTTGTTCCCTCATGCCATCACGACGAGGAATACGCAGCAACCATTGTTGCCCCTTTGTATCAAGAGCAAAAACGACCTTAAAATCAATGCCCATTTCATTGAAATTCATTTTGTCCGTAAGCAACAAGCCGTGTGCTTCAGCAAGTGATTGAATATCTTGAATTGTCATTTTTAATTTCCTTTAAAGAGTTCAATAATTAATGTTCGGATTAGATTGGCTATCATTAACAATCT
The DNA here is from genome assembly GCF_013419055.1 of Acinetobacter sp. YH12108. Classification (NCBI taxonomy): domain Bacteria; kingdom Pseudomonadati; phylum Pseudomonadota; class Gammaproteobacteria; order Moraxellales; family Moraxellaceae; genus Acinetobacter; species Acinetobacter sp. YH12108. Next base: position 2,842 of record NZ_VPAW01000048.1, read on the forward strand.
CTCTCAAAAGTCTTGATGATTTTGTGGTCTTTGATCTCGTAGATAATGTCAGCAATATTATCGACCAATTGCTTGTCATGAGATACGAAGATAATAGTTCCTGCATAGGACTTCATCATTGTTTCTAATGCGGCAATACTTTTTAGGTCAAGATAGTTTCCTGGTTCATCCATAAGCAAAATATTATATTTTCCTAAAAGCATTTTGGATAAAAGCAGTTTGATGATTTCACCTCCCGATAAGTCGGATAAGTTTTTTTGAATATCATTCGCTCCGATCCCCATTGAAGCCAATACTGCACGAATTTCCGCAACTGTGTACTCGCACTCTTCCTGCATAAAGGAGAGCACAGATTTATGCGTGTTAAATTTATATCCTGTTTGTGTAAAGTAGCCAATTTCAGCTTTTGGAGATATGGTTAATCCATCAGCACGTTCTGATATCATTTTTAACAAGGACGTTTTCCCTGTTCCATTCGATCCAGTTATAGCGACTTTAGCGCCAAGCGGTATTATAAAGTTAGCGTCATCAAAGATAGTACGGCTACCAAATTTTAAGCTCAGACCATCTGCCGTAATCGGGAACTTATTGTGCAGTTCTAGGGCTGAACTTTGACGAAAACGAATAGAACGCAAATGCTCTGGTGCTTGAATATCTTCTAATGCAGCCAAACGCTTTTCCATACTCTTAGCTGCCTGATACAGTTTTCTTTGCTTGGTGCCAGTCATTTTTGCATGCCCAAGTCGTCCAGCACTTTCGGTAGAGTTTTTGGATTTTTCTCCTTTTTTCTTATTGTCTAATCGATTAGCTTGCTGGCGTTTTTCTTGCACAGCAGATTCTAATCGCTCCCGTTCCTTCATCATCAGCTCATATTCTACGGCTTGGTGTTGTCGCTCTTCTTCTTTTTGACGCAAGTAATCCGAGTAACCACCCCAATATTCCGTAATTTTACCGTCTTTTAACTCCCATATCTTGTCTACAACCATATCAAGAAAATATCGGTCATGACTGATAACAAGTAATGCTCCATCAAATGCTTTAAGTTGACCAATAAGTAGATCTATTCCATTGAGATCAAGGTGGCTGGTTGGTTCATCCGCTAGAATGCCATGTACTTGTTGGGAAAATGCGGCAGCAATTTTTGCACGAGTTTCCTCTCCGCCACTCATTGTGTCGTTTTGTACATTGGAAACACCAAGGCGAGATAACATTGCCCGGTCTTCGACCGTTTCTATTTCGATTCCGCCCAGTTGGCTGATATGTGCAAAATCACCAAAACGCTGTAATGTCGCTTCGGCTAAAACAATTTCGCCATTAAGTACTTTGAGTAAACTACTCTTTCCTGCTCCGTTATCACCCACAAGACCAATACGGTCATAAGAGTGAATTTCCAATTCATCAATATCCAAAACATCACGCCCAGCATAATCCAAGCGTATGTTTCTCGCTTTAATAATTAAACTCATTTTTATTTACTCCTGTTTAGCTCTTGAAATTTTTTATGCAGCAAACAGGATTTAGGTGAAAACAAAAGCTAGCATCACAGTGTCCTCCCAAAAAAAAAGCTATTCATCCACAGGGTGGACAAATAGCTAGTCAATTAAGTTATAACTGGAAACTATGCACTAAAAGCATACTTATAAATTAAGCATACTTTTACTTTATATATCCGCATATATTCTTAAAGACACAACAAAAGCCCACCATTATAAAATAGTGTCACTATGCAAATAGTTGTGTCTTAACGAATGCGGATAGAATGCATAAACTTACCTAAAAAATAAAATTCAGTTTTATGATAACTTTACTGTTAAAAGAAGTCTAGACAACCTTGTTTTATGCTTGGATATAAGGCTTATTTTAAAATAATAGTAGTGAAGATTTTCTAAAATTAACATAATACACCTTATACGAAATAAAAATGGGAGCCTTAAGCTCCCATTTTTTAAGTAATTTTTTCAAATAAGGCTTGGGTGAGCATCTAAAATTCGAATCAATGTAGCTGCTGGTCCAGTTGGATAGCGTCGTCCCTGTTCCCAATTTTGCAGGGTACGGGGGCTAATATGTAGACGTGCAGCAAATTCATTTTGGCTCAAGCCAGTTTTTTCACGTACTTCTTTAATATCAGGCAATTCGAGTTCTGTAACTCGGCTTGCTTTAACTTCTTTACGTTTGATAGCTCCAGCTTCTTTGATTGAAGCAACCAAGTCATCAAATAAGTTGTTATCCATGAAATTGCTCCTTCACGAGTTGGTGCAGAATGGCGGTTTCCTTATCTGTTAAATTATCTTTTACTGATTTTGGATAAGCCACTAAGAAAAAGATCTGATCATCCTCGGTGACCCAATAATAAATCACCCGTATCCCACCACTTTTCCCTTTGTTACCTTGAGCACAACGTACTTTGCGAATACCACCGCCATTCTTGATTAGGTCACCTCTATCAGGCTGTACCAAAAGATCTTGCTGAAGTTGACGATATTCCTCATCAGATACAAGGTCTTTAATTTGCTTGGTAAAGATGCTGGTTTCAATAAATAACATGGACTCTTTATACGTCAATGGCGTATTTGAATTTTAGCAGTTTCCATAACAAAAAACGAGAGCTGGTAGATCTCGTTTCGCATAACAGCCATTATGTTAAATTGTAGTAAGAACTTTAATGCGATAGAGCAGAATGTATATGCAAAATAAGCTTGATAACATTATTCAAGAATTAAAAGAACTATCTGGGAATAGTCGTCTAAACATAGAACTACCTGATGATATTTTCATATCTGCTTATGAACGAAAAATAGGTTTTATTTTTCCAAAAGATTATAAAAAAGTTTTGAAAGAGATTAGCAATATCTTTTATGGAACAATTGAATTAGCGTCTCTTACAGATGAGAAAGAATGCTATCGAGGGCTATCTCAGATATTAAATGATGCTAGGGAGCAAGGTCTGCCAGAAGATTGGCTACCTATTTGTGAAGATAATGGTAGTTATTATTGCCTATCTCCTAATCATAAAATTAGATATTGGACAGCAGATGGATATAGCGATGAGCAGTGGGAAGATTTAGCAGATTGGATCAAGCAAGTTTGGATAGATGGAAATTAAGAATTTCTAAAATTAACATAATACACCTTATACGAAATTAAAAAATGGAGCCTAAAGCTCCATTTTTTAATAACTTTTTTTAAATTGCTAAGCGTAAATTCAGTGCTTTTACAACTTTAATCACAGTATCAAAACTA
>NZ_VPAW01000049.1:0-4648 GCF_013419055.1 Acinetobacter sp. YH12108
ACCATATGGACTGGTATTTATATAAAATCAGGCATTTAGTTGAAAATATGTTTTGTAGATTAAAGCAATTTAGAGGAATAGCTACTCGATATGACAAGCTCAAAAGAAATTATCAAAGTTCTGTTGCTTTAGCCTGTATATTTTTATGGCTACCTTTATAGGGTTAATTATGAACAGTAAATGTCAACAGACCCTACTTAAAAATTCTTTAGCTTTAATGGATTTTTAAATTAAGCTGAAATTAGCTTTATTTTCCTTTATAGTTACCATGACCAAATCCTGCTTTTTATAAAGCGGGATTTTGTTATATGTGATATTCAATATGTTCCGGACAATTAAGTTATGACTTTCCAAAGTTTTGAAGTAGTACATGTGGTTGCTATGGACAACCAACGTTGTATTGGTAAGGATAACGATCTGCCTTGGCATATTTCTGCTGATTTAAAACACTTTAAAGAAATTACCCAAGGTGGGGTAATTATCCTTGGTCGTAAAAATTTTGATTCGATTGGTCGTCCGCTTCCTAAACGTGTAAATTGGGTAATTACTCGAAACCATAATTGGAATTTTGACGGCGTTAAAGTTGCACATTCAATCGAAGAAGCCTTAGAGAAATCTATTCCTGACGTTCAAGCATCAGAGAAACCAAATACAATTTTTATTATTGGTGGTGGTGAGATTTTCAAGCAAACCATCAATATTGTGGATCGACTAGAGCTTACTCATGTTGATTTAAATGTTGAAGGTGATATTTTTTATCCTAAAATTCCAAATGATTTTGTGAAGATAGCGTCAGAACAACATATTGATGACAAAACCGGCATTGCTTTTGAGTTCGCAACCTACAGAAAATAAAACCTATTTCTCATGAAAAAGTGATGATGCAGGGACGCGAATATATCTCCAGACATTGGAGTCTGTGGCTGCTGGGCAGCCTGTTTACTTTATTCGTCATTCTGTCGAGCCTGTGGCTCAGCCTCATGCTGTGGGTTCATCTTCCCATCGGCAAAATCGGCAGCTTGATACTGATTGGACTCTGGCTGACCTTTGCGCTGGTCGTTCTCGGGATTTATTTCACCCGGCATCTGATCTCCCGCCAAGTGGATAGCGTTCTTTATCTTCTGGCCTTTTTATTCTGTTTGCTAGGATATTTCAGTCTGGAAGCGCGTCAGGATCGAGAGTGGAATCCTGAGGTTTCCCAGCTTCTGCATTATGAGCAGCAAGGCGATCAGGTTACCTTACACAATATCCGCAACTTTGACTGGCAGGCCGATGGTCGCTATATCGAACGCTGGGAAAGCCGCAGTTTTGATCTGAATCAGATTACTGGCGTGAACATCATTACTTCCTACTGGATGGGGCCTAAAATTGCCCATACCCTGGTCAGCTTCGATTTTGCCAATCAAAAGCCACTCACCTTCTCGATTGAAATCCGCAAGGAAAAGAATGAAGAGTTTTCAGCGATTGGTGGCTTTTTCCGAAAATATGAACTGAGTCTGGTCGCATCGGATGAAAAGGATATTGTCTATACCCGTAGCAATGTCCGTGGTGAACAGGTCTATTTTTTCCCAGTCAAAATGCCGCAAGCTCAGGCTAAAGCGCTATTCAAGGAATATCTGCGTCAGGCCGATGAGCTGGCCCAAAAGCCAAAATGGTACAATACCCTGACCAGTAATTGCACCACACTAGTCTTTGATATGGTTCAGGCGATATCGCAACAACAGCTACCCTCAGATTACCGGTTGCTGGCCTCCGGCTATTTACCGAATTATCTCTATGATCTTAAAGTACTAGAACAGTCTTGGGATATGCACACTTGGTATCAACGGGCACATGTCAATCCACGGGTAGAACGCACCGCTAATCTCTCCAGTCAGGACTATTCACGCCTGATCCGGCAGGGCCTACCAAAACCCGACATGCGATAACTGTGTAGCAAATCCACTTCAATAAAGATACAAAATCAACTGGAACCTTGATCATTTTTTTGTTTATATACAAATAGCTAGTCAATGATCAGAGTATCTCTCATGCTAAAAAAATTAACTGCAATCGCGATTTTAGGCTCGGTTCTAACGGTCATGGGCTGCGAAACTGTGCCCAATACAGCCACGACACAAACCGCGAATCATTTACAACTTTTGCAAAATCGTACTTGGATTGCGACCCAGATTGGTAATACTGAAATCAAGACTGCGCCAACCGCACGCAATGTTCCGAGTCTGCAATTTGATGCCAGTACCCAGCGCGTTTCAGGTTCAGATAGCTGTAACCGGATTATGGGCAGCTACACAGCAGCAAAAGATACGCTGACCCTGAGTCAAATGGCTACTACCCGTATGGCTTGCATGAACAACGATCAGCTTGATCAGAAATTTAATGAAGCTTTAGCTAAAGTGACGCATTATCAGGTATTTGCTAAAACCTTAAAATTACTGGATCGCCATGGAAATCTCTTGATCCAGCTGGAAAGTGCTGTTCAGCCGCGTTAATACTTCCCTACAAAAAGCCTGTATGGACAGGCTTTTTTATCTTTCATACTGATGAGCTGGAATTTAACCATCAGCCCGATTGAGTTATTTAATTGAATGAGGAATCAACCATGCAACAGGCACTTTTCGGTGGGGGATGCTTTTGGTGTACTGAAGCCGTATTTTTACAGATTCAGGGAGTTCAGCAAGTCGTCAGCGGTTACGCAGGTGGGCACACAACTTAAACATTCATAATTAAGGTCCACACATTGAGCAGCTGTCTTCCATGGTTGTTTTTTCGTTTTTTGAGGTGCAAAAAAGTCAAATTCAGCATGTGTGGGTTCTGGCCAGACGATCGGTAAATTGTCACGCCGAGCAATTAAGAAAAATCTATTTCTCAATGTCGGTGCACCATAGTCGCATGCTCGTAGTTCACGATATTCGACCGTGTACCCTTGGTACCTGAGCGCATTCACGAAACAGTTAAACGTTCGCCCTTTCCGCTTTAAAATCGGTTTACCGTTCTTATCCAAATCACCCCATTCAACAAACTCAACCACGTTTTCAAGCATGATGATTCGTGGTCGAACTGTTGCAGCCCACCTTAAAGCAATCCAAGCTAAACCGCGGATCTTCTTGTTTAACGGCTTGCCACCTTTCGCACGGCTATGATGTTTACAGTCTGGACTAAGCCAAACCAAGCCAACAGGTTGATTGCCCGTAATCTTTACAGGGTTAACATCCCAAACACTCTCGCAGTAGTGCTTTGTTTTTGGATGATTGATGCGATGCATGGCCAAGGCTTTCGGATCATGATTAATTGCAATATCAATCGGTCTACCGAACGCACGTTCTAAACCAGTTGATGTACCGCCACCGCCAGCAAAGTTATCAACGATTAATTCATGTGGAAGCAAGTTATACATAGAAATTCCCTCTTACAAATGCCCCTTTATGGCTTAGATCTCTTAATTCATGCGGTACATCTTCTGGAGACAGATACCTATAAGCATGAATAACCTTGCTCAGATTCATACAGCCACCCCCATGCTTTCAACGGCACTTTCTAATGTTTGATGTGCTGAATAATCATCACAGTCGTAATAATCGTCATCGATCAAATTAGAGATGTCGTAGTCACTCAAACCGCTATTTAAACAGCGACTCAAAAGCTCAGGATCTAAACGATCATACTTGTTGCAAATCGTCATTAACGAATTGCTATGTGCGTTGTTTGCCGTGAAAAATGAGTATGCAAAACCTTCAGGCGTTACGCTTCTAGCATTCTTAGTCGCAATACTATTGCCACCGTATAGGCGGTGCATTTTAGAGCCCTCAACAGGTTCAACAGGTGCAATTGGTAGGTCGGCATTGAAACGGCCCCACAATAATGTTTTCTTTGTGTATGTATCACCAAAATGAAACGGATCAAACGACAGACGCCACGGCGACAACCCGGTTAAGCTCGCAATACGCCCTACTGGATTCTCAATTGCCCAAATATTCGGTTTAAAAAATTCAATTGTTCTTAAAGTTTGGTACACCAGCTCAATACTGCTTAACGTGCGACCATCAGCATCTTTGGCAGTAAAATGTCTTGCACCAGAAACAGCAAAGTCTGTACATGGGCATGCAGCTAAAATCGCATGAACGTCCAAACCATCAAAGCATGCAAAAAGCTCGTTAAAGAATTCCACGCTGAAGTTATTAATATCGCCAAAATAAGGATCTGCCTGTATATCAAACCGAAATACTTGATAGCCAGCATCAACCCATGGTTGTGACCATGTGCCAGACAAATCAAAAAGAGAAAGGACAATTTTTTGGTTGTTTTGGTTGCGGATCGTTGGATCTAGATATTGGTTAAACGCAACGTTTTTCCATTGTTCTAAACGTTCTAATGCGGAAGATCTGGACATCCAGCCATTAGCTTCAACATATGCTTGTGATTTCTTATTTAAGCGAACAACTTCATTCTTATGCGGTGCATCAAAGATGTTTGAAATCTTAAACTCAGCATCAATAAAACTACTTCTTGCATCCAATAAAAGAGAGATGGATCCGGAAATTTGAACAACTCCTATAAGTGATACTCTGCTCCTCAAATGATGTTATAAACATCAATATATGGAGTATTTTATGGCACGTAGACCAAGAAGAAATCATTCAAACGACTT
>NZ_VPAW01000050.1:0-3522 GCF_013419055.1 Acinetobacter sp. YH12108
GAGGCATGTTCCGCGTCCTTGCAATACTGTGTTTACATACAGTCTATCGCTTAGCGGAAAGTTCTTTTACCCTCAGCCGAAATGCCTGCCGTTGCTAGACATTGCCAGCCAGTGCCCGTCACTCCCACTCGATTGTAAACAAGCACACAAAACCCTTTAGTGACAACAATTTGCAAGAACTATCAGGCTCAGTGCCATGAAAAATACCATGACCAGATCATGAGGTTGAACACGGCTTGCGCCGGCAGCGTTCACGCTCCTGGTCGGCGATCTCGCCCGGCTGCAATGCTAGCTCAGCATCGGTCATGCGCTCCAGCACGTCGCGTAGGCGGATGGTGCAAGGAATGGGCGGCAGCTCGAACTCATAGCCGCCGGCGATCATTTCGGCCGCAATCTCCTCGGTGATGAAAAACGGCTCGTCGTCTTGGTTCGGCTTCTTCATGCCCTTTCCTCCTGGCGCTCATCCTGGCCGACAGCGGCCAGGGCATCGGCTTCCGTCAATGCGTCCTCCACGAACGCGCCGTGCTGCTTCGCTTCGGCCTGGCTGACCTCGGCCCATATCCGTTTCACCTGGGCCGCACTGTACCCGGCCAGCTCGGCGGTCTTGTTGATGCTGTAGCCGGACTTGCGCAGCGCGACAACTTGGGCGCGGCGCTTCGGATCAGCACGGCGGCCCTTGTACCGCCCGGCCTGGCGGGCCAACTCAATGCCTTGGCGCTGGCGTTCGCGCCTGTCCTCGTAGTCGTCGCGGGCCATCTGCAAGGCCAGGCGAAAAAGCATGATCTGCACGGCTTCCAGCACGATCTTGGCGACGCCCTGGGCCTCGGCCGCCAGGTCGGATAGATCGACCACGCCAGGGACGGCCAGGCGTGCGCCTTTGGCCTGTATCGAGGCCACCAGGCGCTCGGCCTCGGGCAAAGGTAGGCGGCTGATGCGGTCGATCTTCTCGGCAATGACCACCTCGCCGGGCTGTAGGTCGCCGATCATGCGCAGCAGCTCAGGCCGGTCGGCGCGTGCGCCGGATGCCTTCTCACGGTAGATGCCGGCGACGTAGTAGCCGGCGGCCTTCGCGGCCGTAGTGATCGCCTCTTGGCGTTCCAAGTCCTGCGCGTCGGTGCTGACGCGCAGATAGACCCGCGCCACCATCGGCGCGGCTACTGGCTTCGTCCTGCGCATACTTGCGGGCTCCTTTGGGCATACTCAAATGCACCCATCTTAAACTGGCAGCTAATGTACAAAAGTTGATAGAAGCACACAAGTTCAATTTTGCACTTCTGCCCCACTATTGCAAAACTGCTTGTTAGTAGCCGTTTTTTCTTACTGTTTATAGATTCAATAATTTTTGAAACGAAAAATTGGGACTAAACATTTCGGTTTCGTTTTCTGTCGATTCGTCCTGCGTATCTTTTGCATAAACAAACATTTGTTGTTCGTAGTTTTCGATGGCATTTTCAATACTTGTAAATTCTCCGTTTGTAAGGTTTTCAGACAATATCAAAGCATCCAATAATCCCGTATTTACACCCTGTCCTGCAAAAGGCGACATCAAATGAGCAGCATCGCCAATCATTGTTATGGGTAATGGACGGTTACTTTTCCAATCATTGTTCAAAGGAAATTTCCTTGTGGGCAAGCATTGAAATGTTGATACCGAACGTATTAATTGTTTGTAAACTTCACTCCATTTGGAAAATCTTTTCAATAAAAAATCGGCAACGCTGTTTCTGTCCTGAAAATCTAAGGGAATTTTATTTTTCCATTCATCGGGCGTTTTAAAACTAATTCCTAAATACAATGCACCATTATTATTGGGATTGGCAAACAATAAAATGCCCTGATGTCCCGCCATTAATCGGTTGCCGTTGCATAGCTGAAAAAATCCGGGACAGTTTATTTCCGGTTGAAGAATATCAGCTTGGATGTTGAAAGTACCGGTTTCTTCAACTTGCGTGTCGGTAACAAAGCTCCTTATTTTCGACATTCCACCATTGGCAAGAATAACCAAATCTGCTGTTTCACTCGGTTTATTCTCAAAAGTTAGTGTCCACTTCTTCTTACCAGGTTCAAGCATAACAAGTTTTCTATCCCAAATAACCGTGTCGTTTTCTAAACTATTCAACAAGATAGCCCTTAAGTCATTTCTGTTTATTTCAGGATTGTCAAATCGATTTTCGGGCTTTACATTTTTTGTGGATAAAATATTGCCTTTTTCATCAGCAATATTTACACCCATTGGTAAGGCTAAGTCATAATAAGTTTGTAACAATCCCGCTTTTTTCATTGCTTCCTGACCTGAACCTTTGTGTAGGTCAAGGGTTCCACCAAAAATTCTTGCCTCTCGGTCGTTGTCTCTTTCGTAAACTGAAACGTCTATGCCGTTTTGCTGTAATAATTTTGCCATAGTCAGTCCAACGGGTCCACCACCAATTATTGCAACGTTCTTATCACTAAGTAAATTCATTTGTTTGTCTGTATCTATTCGCATTGTCATTCAAAAATGGCACATAACAAGTGCCTATACGCCAAATGGCGTATATATCCACTATATCTTATTTTGCTAAACCTTTCATTATCAGTGACAAATCCGTTTTCAACCGTTTACCGTTCGTTTCTACTCTCTCAAAAGGATTTATATTCATAGTGCTTTTTGTTAAGTTTTGCTCAAATATACAAATCCTTTCTATATATCTAACAAATCCATCGGACTTTTTAATTGTTCCATTCCCTTGGTGGTAATATGTGTATAAACCTCAGTTGTTTTACTGCTTGAATGACCTAACAACGATTGAATATAACGTAAACTCGTACCATTCTCAAGCAAATGCGTTGCAAAGCTATGTCGTAAGGTATGTACAGTAACTTCCTTTTGAATCTTTGCTTTTAAAACAGCTGCTTTAAAAATGTTTTGAATACTTCGGCTTGAGTATGCGCCACCTTTTTGACCTTCAAATAAATAATCTTTTGGTTTATATTCCATAAAGTATGTTCTTAAAATAATTAATGTTTTCTCAGATAAAATGGTATAACGATCTCTTTTTCCTTTTGACTGTTCTATACGAATTTGCATGCGCTTGGAGTCAATGTCTTTTATTTTCAGGTTTATACATTCAGAAATGCGCAAACCTGCCGAATAAATAGTCATCAGAATAGCCTTGTGTTTCACGTTTTCAATAGCGCGTAGTACCCGAATGGTTTCTTCTTCACTCATCACAACAGGAAGTGTTTTTTCTTTTTTTGGTCTTTCGATGAAATATGTTTTCCGTTGTCCACCCAAAACACGTTCGTAATAAAACTTAATCGCATTGATTGCCTGGTTTTGATAAGATATTGAAACTTTTCGCTCCATAACCAAATGTCGGAGAAATGATTGTATATGTCCTTCATTCAATCGATCGACGTATAGGAAGAATAAACGCCCTTTTCACCCAAGTCCAACAGCTTTGGACCGCAGTTGACTCTTTCGACACCCCTGCGATGCAACCCAATCCGGCTGACGGGGAGCCAGCAACGCTGAAAATTTAC
>NZ_VPAW01000051.1:0-3403 GCF_013419055.1 Acinetobacter sp. YH12108
CTCAGCGCGTTTCCGCTGGGTCAAGGCGCCGACCAGCCCAGAGCTCACCCAGCTGACGCACACCATCGCCCACCGGGTGGGTCGCTATCTGGAACGGCAAGGCCTGCTGGAACGGGATGTCGAAAACGGCACTGTTGCAAAGTTAGCGATGAGGCAGCCTTTTGTCTTATTCAAAGGCCTTACGTTTCAAAAACTCTGCTTACCAGGCGCATTTCGCCCAGGGGATCACCATAATAAAATGCTGAGGCCTGGCCTTTGCGTAGTGCACGCATCACCTCAATACCTTTGATGGTGGCGTAAGCCGTCTTCATGGATTTAAATCCCAGCGTGGCGCCGATTATCCGTTTCAGTTTGCCATGATCGCATTCAATCACGTTGTTCCGGTACTTAATCTGTCGGTGTTCAACGTCAGACGGGCACCGGCCTTCGCGTTTGAGCAGAGCAAGCGCGCGACCATAGGCGGGCGCTTTATCCGTGTTGATGAATCGCGGGATCTGCCACTTCTTCACGTTGTTGAGGATTTTACCCAGAAACCGGTATGCAGCTTTGCTGTTACGACGGGAGGAGAGATAAAAATCGACAGTGCGGCCCCGGCTGTCGACGGCCCGGTACAGATACGCCCAGCGGCCATTGACCTTCACGTAGGTTTCATCCATGTGCCACGGGCAAAGATCGGAAGGGTTACGCCAGTACCAGCGCAGCCGTTTTTCCATTTCAGGCGCATAACGCTGAACCCAGCGGTAAATCGTGGAGTGATCGACATTCACTCCGCGTTCAGCCAGCATCTCCTGCAGCTCACGGTAACTGATGCCGTATTTGCAGTACCAGCGTACGGCCCACAGAATGATGTCACGCTGAAAATGCCGGCCTTTGAATGGGTTCATGTGCAGCTCCATCAGCAAAAGGGGATGATAAGTTTATCACCACCGACTATTTGCAACAGTGCCGATAAAAATATATCATCATGAACAATAAAACTGTCTGCTTACATAAACAGTAATACAAGGGGTGTTATGAGCCATATTCAACGGGAAACGTCTTGCTCGAGGCCGCGATTAAATTCCAACCTGGATGCTGATTTATATGGGTATAGATGGGCTCGCGATAATGTCGGGCAATCAGGTGCGACAATCTATCGATTGTATGGGAAGCCCAATGCGCCAGAGTTGTTTCTGAAACATGGCAAAGGTAGCGTTGCCAATGATGTTACAGATGAGATGGTCAGACTAAACTGGCTGACGGCATTTATGCCTCTTCCGACCATCAAGCATTTTATCCGTACTCCTGATGATGCATGGTTACTCACCACTGCGATCCCCGGGAAAACAGCATTCCAGGTATTAGAAGAATATCCTGATTCAGGTGAAAATATTGTTGATGCGCTGGCAGTGTTCCTGCGCCGGTTGCATTCGATTCCTGTTTGTAATTGTCCTTTTAACAGCGATCGCGTATTTCGTCTCGCTCAGGCGCAATCACGAATGAATAACGGTTTGGTTGATGCTAGTGATTTTGATGACGAGCGTAATGGCTGGCCTGTTGAACAAGTCTGGAAAGAAATGCATAAGCTTTTGCCATTCTCACCGGATTCAGTCGTCACTCATGGTGATTTCTCACTTGATAACCTTATTTTTGACGAGGGGAAATTAATAGGTTGTATTGATGTTGGACGAGTCGGAATCGCAGACCGATACCAGGATCTTGCCATCCTATGGAACTGCCTCGGTGAGTTTTCTCCTTCATTACAGAAACGGCTTTTTCAAAAATATGGTATTGATAATCCTGATATGAATAAATTGCAGTTTCATTTGATGCTCGATGAGTTTTTCTGATAGTTAGTCTTTGTAGAGACACAAACCTGAAATTCCGGACACCGCGCTTCAGGACATCTCCCTGGACGCCGATATCTGGCAGTATCCGGACGGTACTATCGAACGCCGGGCCAACGGTACTACCCTGCCCTTTATGACTGACGACCGGCTATCTCACCCACGCACTTCTCCCTGAAATTTAGCATCGTCGCGGTTAATGTCGAAAATTTGCCACCTGACGTGGTTGGCATCGAGGGTGAAAACTGCCGTGGCGAGGGTGTTCTCCTCATCCGGATCGTCGGCAGCCAGCCGGTATTCACCGGCATCAATTTTCAGATTGATATCGTGCAGCACCTGGGTGGTGCCGAAATGTTTAGCGACCGCGCTAAATTCGGCACTGTTGCAAAGTTAGCGATGAGGCAGCCTTTTGTCTTATTCAAAGGCCTTACGTTTCAAAAACTCTGCTTACCAGGCGCATTTCGCCCAGGGGATCACCATAATAAAATGCTGAGGCCTGGCCTTTGCGTAGTGCACGCATCACCTCAATACCTTTGATGGTGGCGTAAGCCGTCTTCATGGATTTAAATCCCAGCGTGGCGCCGATTATCCGTTTCAGTTTGCCATGATCGCATTCAATCACGTTGTTCCGGTACTTAATCTGTCGGTGTTCAACGTCAGACGGGCACCGGCCTTCGCGTTTGAGCAGAGCAAGCGCGCGACCATAGGCGGGCGCTTTATCCGTGTTGATGAATCGCGGGATCTGCCACTTCTTCACGTTGTTGAGGATTTTACCCAGAAACCGGTATGCAGCTTTGCTGTTACGACGGGAGGAGAGATAAAAATCGACAGTGCGGCCCCGGCTGTCGACGGCCCGGTACAGATACGCCCAGCGGCCATTGACCTTCACGTAGGTTTCATCCATGTGCCACGGGCAAAGATCGGAAGGGTTACGCCAGTACCAGCGCAGCCGTTTTTCCATTTCAGGCGCATAACGCTGAACCCAGCGGTAAATCGTGGAGTGATCGACATTCACTCCGCGTTCAGCCAGCATCTCCTGCAGCTCACGGTAACTGATGCCGTATTTGCAGTACCAGCGTACGGCCCACAGAATGATGTCACGCTGAAAATGCCGGCCTTTGAATGGGTTCATGTGCAGCTCCATCAGCAAAAGGGGATGATAAGTTTATCACCACCGACTATTTGCAACAGTGCCTCGAAAACAGCTATCTGGCCTCGGATGCGGTGGATGACGACCCGATGACACCCCTGCTGGGGCACTCGATCACTTACCGTATCGCTGTCGGTTCACAGGCGGGGCGAAAGGTGTTCACTTTGCAAACTCTGCCGACCAGTGGTGATCCGTTCGGTGACGGGATTGGCAAGGTAGCCGGGTCCAGCCTGCACGCCGGCGTGGCGGCCAGGGCCGATGAACGCAAGAAGCTCGAACGGCTGTGCCGGTACATCAGCCGCCCGGCGGTATCCGAGAAGCGGCTGTCGTTAACACGAGGCGGCAACGTGCGCTACCAGCTCAAGACGCCGTACCGGGACGGCACCACGCACGTCATTTTCGAACCATTGGATTTCATTGCAAGGCT
>NZ_VPAW01000005.1:0-210352 GCF_013419055.1 Acinetobacter sp. YH12108
GTTGAGCTGTTCTTTAAGGCGATTAAGCAGAATCTCAAATTAAAAGCGTTTCTAGGCCGCAGCAGGAACGCAATTCAGACACAAATCTGGATTGCGATGATCGCCTATTTATTGGTGAGTTTCGCTCGACATTTAGGAAAAACAGGTTGGACAGTTCAACGTTTACTCAGAATAATTCAAGTGAATTTGTTTGAAAGAAGAACTTTAAAAGCTTTATTTTCACCCGATAAAATACCCATAAAACAAGAGGAAGCTCAAATGAGCTTCCTCTTGTGAAAAATTGTGGGACAGCAATGACCTCCGGGTTGCTTTTTTTGTTCCTGATCGGGATGGATTTGGAGTCATTACAAGGTTGGCGTATATCTAGAAGTTCGGGTGTTTTAGAATAAACAAAAGTTGAGTCAATGAAATTGCAAAATTTTAGGAGCTCAGGATGAAAATCACTTTATATAAAATAGGCTGGATCGGTTGTATCTTATGTTTGAATCTGGGGTTATTTGCCTGTCAGCCTCAAACCTCTTCAGTCACTACATCCGCGCAATCAGAAGACACGGGGCAAATTCAGTCCAAAACAATTCCGGTTAAAGATGCTAATCAGGTCGTGTGTGAAATCGAAGGTTGTGTGCGTTTTGATTTGCAGACTGTAGATACCAATATAAGCTGGATTGATCAGTATTTTATGGAGCGGATCCAGCGTACTGAGCCGGTCGCTTTTAGCAAAGTGACCAGTAATAAAATTAAAGCAAAGGATGAGCCGAAATTTATTGATCAGCGTTCCATTCAGGTGAGTTACCTGAATCAGCATGCTCATCTAGCTACTTTTATCTTCAAAACTACTCATCAGCCTGAACGTGCCCAGTCACAATCTCATAGTGAATATGTCAATCTAGATATAAAACAGAAGAAACGTCTAGCTCTTCATCAGGTTGTGCGCGGTAATACAGATGAAAAACTGAAACAGGCTCTATATCAAGCAAATAAAGACTGGCTAGATCGCTATCAAATCACCCAGCAGAAATTAGCATTGAGCGACAATTATTATTTTGACGGTCAGGGCTTGGTACTGGTTTATCCGGCAGGTGAGTTGAGTAAGCCAATCAGTGACATGGCAGAATTAAAAGTACCTTATACAGCATTAAGCGAGATCATCCGGCCTGAATATTTATCGCTTTTGCCTCAAACAAGCCTTTAAATATTGCGCTAATAAACTCCAGCCGGTAGGTCAGTCACTGTATTTTTTGACGTTAAGAGCTTACACTATAGCCAGTTTTTTTCTTATCCAAAGATTGGCTATGATCGACCCGAAATTACTTAGAAATAATATTGAGGCTGTAAATTTAGCCTTGGCAAAACGTGGTGTTCAACTGAATGTTGAGGAGTGGGCATCATTAGAAGCTCGACGTAAAGAGATTCAATCCAAAACTGAATCCTTGCAAGCTGAGCGTAATGCCGGTGCCAAGCAAGTGGGTCAGATCAAAAAAGCAGGTGGCGATGCCTCTGAAATTATGGCACGCATGGCTGCGATTGGTGATGAAATTAAGGCTGCTGAAGCTGCTCTGGCTGAACTGCAAGCTGAACTAGAAGAAAAATCACTGTCTATTCCAAACCTTCCAGATGAATCTGTACCTGAAGGTAAAGATGAAAATGACAATGTGGAAGTCCTGAAATGGGGTACACCACGCGAATTTGATTTTGAAATCAAAGACCATACTGACCTGGGCGAAATGATGGGCGGTCTGGAATTTGAAACTGCGACCAAACTGACCGGTTCACGTTTCAGCGTTCTGAAAGGTCCTTTAGCGCGTCTGCAACGTGCGATTACCCAGTTTATGCTGGATACGCATACCACTAAAAATGGCTATACCGAAGCCTATGTTCCTTATTTGGTGAATGCAGACTCTCTACGCGGTACTGGTCAGTTACCGAAATTTGAAGAAGACCTGTTCAAGTTGCAAGGCGAGAAAGAATTCTATCTGATTCCAACGGCTGAAGTACCTGTAACCAACTTCGTACGTGATGAAATCATTGATGCCGACCGTCTGCCACTAAAATATGCAGCACATACCCCATGTTTCCGTAGTGAAGCCGGTTCTTATGGCCGTGACACCCGTGGTCTGATCCGTCAGCACCAGTTCGACAAAGTTGAAATGGTTCAGATCGTTAAACCTGAAGACTCTATGCAGGCACTGGAAGAGTTAACTGGTCATGCAGAAGGTATTTTGCAGGCATTAGGTCTGCCATACCGTAAAATCATTCTGTGTGGCGGTGATATGGGCTTTGGTGCGTGCAAAACTTATGACCTTGAAGTCTGGGTACCAAGCCAAAATACATATCGTGAAATTTCATCTTGCTCAAATATGTGGGATTTCCAGGCACGCCGTATGAAAGCGCGTTACCGTGCTGACCAGAAAAAAACTGAATTCGTGCATACGTTGAATGGTTCAGGCCTGGCTGTAGGTCGTACTTTACTGGCGGTCATGGAAAACTATCAACGTGCTGATGGTTCAATTGAGGTCCCTGAAGTACTGCGTCCGTATATGGGTGGTGCAACTTATATCGACTAAATTTCGGTGTATGCACCAAAATGTGCATGAAAATTGCTTAGACAGTCAGATTTAAAACTTTTTGAGGCATTTTGTGGATATCTTTCCAATCTCGTTAAAGTTGCAACAGCAACCTTGTCTGATTGTCGGTGGTGGACATATTGCATACCGTAAAGCGGTATTGCTACAGAAAGCAGGGGCAGTCATTTCGGTGGTTGCACCTGAGATTGAAGCGAGACTGCTTGAGATTGTTCAAGCGACCGCCGGTCAATATGTTCAGGCACCTTTCAATTCTGAAATTCCTCTACGTTCCTACCGTCTGGTGATTGCAGCGACCAATGATGCTGGAGTCAACCGTCAGGTATTTGAAGACTGTGAAGCCGAAAATGTGCTGGTCAACAGTGTTGATGATCCACCACATTGCCGTTTCATGGTACCAGCGATTATCGACCGCTCACCACTGATTATTTCAGTCGCGAGTAACGGTACTTCACCGGTATTGTCTCGTCAGATCCGCACTCAGCTTGAAGCTACCATTCCGCATGGTATGGGTAAACTGGCTGAGTTCTCTGGTAAGTGGCGTAGTGCAGTTAAAGCCAAGATCACTAATCCCGATGAACGCCGTATCTTCTGGGAAGATTTATATGCCAGTCCTTTGAAAGAACAGATATTTAATGACAATCTGGCTGAAGCTGACCGTCTGATTGAACAAGCCTTAAATGAATGGCAAAAGCCAAAAGGTGAGGTTTATCTGGTCGGTGCTGGACCGGGTGATCCAGAGTTATTGACGCTAAAAGCCTTACGTTTGATGCAACAAGCCGATGTGGTGATCTATGACCGTTTGGTCTCTGCACCAATTATGGATCTCTGTCGCCGTGATGCAGAGAAGATCTATGTCGGTAAGGCGCGGTCTAATCATGCAGTGCCACAAGAAGGAATTAATGCCTTACTGGTGAAATATGCCAGCGAAGGCAAGCGCGTTTGTCGTCTAAAAGGCGGTGATCCGTTTATCTTTGGTCGTGGCGGTGAAGAGATTGAAGAGCTGTTTGCTGCTGGCGTGGCCTTTCAGGTCGTGCCTGGCATTACTGCAGCTTCAGGCTGTTCAGCTTATGCTGGTATTCCGCTCACTCATCGTGATTATGCGCAAAGCGTGCGCTTCCTGACAGGTCATTTAAAAGAAGGTTCACCAGAGCTGCCTTGGAATGAACTGGTCTATGAAAACCAGACCTTAGTACTATATATGGGACTGGTTGGACTGGAAAAAATCTGTGCACAATTGATTGAGCATGGTCAGCGTCCAGATATGCCAGTAGCCCTAGTCTCAAAAGGCACCACACCAGAGCAAAAAGTCGTGGTGGGAACGCTCCAAGATATTGCATCGAAAGTGAATGAGCACCATATTCAGGCACCAACCTTGACCATTATTGGTGAAGTGGTGCGTTTACGTGAAAAATTGAAGTGGTCCTAAACGGCCATTGGACTCCCAAAAGTAGAGAAAAGCTGTGATCCATGTTGTTTTATATGAACCTGAAATTCCTGCCAATACAGGTAATATTATTCGCCTATGCGCAAATACGGGAGCACAGTTACATTTGGTCAAGCCACTTGGCTTTGAACTGGATGATAAAAAACTAAGACGTGCCGGTCTCGATTATCATGAATATGCCAATATGCAGATTTGGGAAAATATTGATGACTGTCTGGCCGATCTGGCTGCTAAGGGCGTAGGTGTAGATGCAGTTTATCCGCTGACCACCAAAGGTTTTGAAACCCCGCATACCTCAGATCTAAATCGTTCTGTAGCCTTGTTGATGGGACCAGAAACTCGTGGCTTGCCAGAGCATGTACGTATGATGTTCCCGAAAGAGCATTGGATTCGTCTGCCAATGGCAGAGAATTCACGTAGCTTGAACTTGTCTAATGCGACTGCTGTGATTGTCTATGAAGCATGGCGTCAGCAGGGTTTTAAACCGCTTTAAGTTTATCGTACCAATTTAAAAAGCTGCCTAAGGGCAGCTTTTTTATTTTATGTAACAGATGTGGGTACATATTAGGTCTTTCAGGTAATCTTGTAGATAAGCTCTTGAGAATGTAGAAAAAAGGAACAAGATGTGAAAAAAGGATGGTTTTTAGCAGGCTGTAGTACGTTGTTGCTGGCCAGCATGATGACACAGGCTCAAGAAGCGCCACAGCAATTAGTATCATTACAAGATACAGTTCAGCCCATTACTCAGGAAGAAATCCGCCAAGGGCTGGCAGCGATGCAACAGCGCTTGAATAGCCGCATTGAGCAGTGGGGTAAAACCCTTAGACGTGATGATTTCGAGTGGACTTGGCGTGGACGTCAGATGAAACCTGCCAAACGTCAGGAAGTTTGCGATATTTTTCAGGGCGTGGTGAATGAAATGTATCAAATGGCAGTGAAAAACAAGGCTCGGCTCAGTCCGGAAGATCAGAAACTATTATCCAATCGTGATCTGTTTATTGAAAAACTGGGCTTTCAGAATAACCGGGTAAATACCCAGATGGGCTTCGATTGTCGTCTGCAATAAGCTCAGTCTATTATCCAAGAAAATAAAAAAGGCGCATAAAGCGCCTTTTTTAGGTATGAACAATATCGATTATTCAAACTCGTTATGTTGTGGAGCAGGGTGCTTAAAGCCCTTGGTTTTATAACCCAGGTACAAAATACCGAACATCGCCCACCATAAACCGTATTTCAGTGCAGTTTCTTCAATTTCCAGCCACATCGCAAAGATGCTGATAAAACCAAGCATCGGGATGACCACAAAGCTGAAAATATCTTTTGCAGTTTTAGTACGACCATCACGCAGTGCATAACGGGAAATCACTGACAGGTTCACGAATGTAAACGCAGTCAAGGCACCGAAGCTAATCATTGAAATCACGATATCCAGATCCATGAAGCCAGCAGTTAAGGCCACTGCACCTACAATCAGAATGTTGTAGTTTGGTGTATAGCTTTTCGGACTGATATGACCAAAGATTTTCTTGTTGATCACGCCATCACGGCCCATGACATACATCAGACGAGATACACCTGCATGAGCAGAGATACCAGACGCCATTACGGTAATGATCGCAAAAGTCAGAACATAAGACTGGAACAGTGAGCCGCCTACAAGAAGCAGAATTTCTGGCTGAGTTTCAGCAATATTCTTGAAGTAAGAACCCGGTGTAGAAGGGAAGTACAGCTGCATGAAATAAGTGCTGATAATGAAAATCACACCAGCGATTAAAGCAGTCAAGAAAATCGCTTTAGGCAAGGTGTTTTCAGTATCTTTGGTTTCTTCTGCCAGAGAGCTTAAAGAGTCAAAACCGGTGAATGAGAAGCACAGTAAGGTCGCACCAGTAATCAGGGCGCCTACCGAAGTCAGTTCATTCCAGAACGGTTCAAGACTCCAAAGCTGGTAACGCTGTTCAGCTGTAATCGGACCATCAGCATTGAAACCGGCCTGCAGTTTGGTAAAGACCATCCAGGTAAAGATACCGATCACCAGTAACTGTACCAGTACGATCAAACTGTTAAAGTTTGCCACGAAGCGTGCACCGCGCAGGTTTACCCCGGTCATGAAGGCAGTCAGCACGATTACCCAGACCCAGTGGTTCACATCAGGAAACAGTGCTTCAAGATAGATCACTGCCAGGATGATGTTCACCATTGGTGATAACAGATAATCCAGCCAGGAAGACCAGCCCACCATGAAGCCAATATTCGGGTGAATCGATTTTTGGGCATAGGTATAGGCCGAACCCGAAGAAGGGTAGCGGCGAATCATGTGACCATAGCTGATCGATGTAAACAAAATTGCAATTAGGGCAATGATGTAAGAAGTAGGAACATGCAAATGACTTTCTTCAGATACCAAACCAAAAGTATCAAATAAGGTCATTGGTTGAATGTAAGCTAAACCAATAATAATGATGTGCCAGAGCCCTAGCGTTTTTTGCAGTTTAGCTGCCGATTGAGTCCCAGAGAAATTTGTCAACGGCGTTATCCTCTTAATCGTTGATCAAGGATCAGTCATATTTAATAAGGATCGTTTGAGACGAACGATCCCCCCTACAATTTTCTATAAAAGCGCGCCAATCTACTTTAAAATTACGGCTTTTACTAGCTATTTTTTGAATTTAGGCCTGCACGAAATGTGCCATTCGAAGCAAAAAACGGCGATTTCCTGCAAGATAAAAGCCCGATGTCTAAAAAAACATCAGGCTTAAATTTTTCGCTATATTGGCTTATTTTTCAGTAATTACCAAGCCTTTTTTAAGATAGATTTCAAATCTTCCAAACTGGCTTCTTTTGGGTTGTAAATGATGGAACCATCATTTAATGCTTTTTCAGCAACTTCATCCAGCTGTGCTTCAGAAATCTTACCTGTTTCACTTAATGTGCGCGGTAATTTGGTCAAGCTATAGATTCGATCACGCATGGTTAAAATTGTAGCAATGGTCTTGTCTGCACGTAAGTGTGCTGGTGTTTGTGCATAGATGTCTGCACCCGCCAATGGCAGCAGCAGCTCGGCAATCTTGTCGCCATTCACTTCCTTGTTGTATTCCAGTACATAAGGCAGGAACAGATTCATACATAGGCCATGCGGCAAATGCGCGACTGCACCTAGAGCATGTCCAAGGGAGTGCACCAGACCCACCATTGAATTGGAGAAGGCAATTCCGGCCATGGTAGAGGCCTGAGCCAGCTCCAGACGACCTTGGGCATCAGTTGGGTTGTCGAGTACGTTAAATAGGTTGGCACTGACCTTTTTCACGGCAGCTGTGGAATAGGCATCTGAAATTGGATTGGCTGCCATACAGGTGTAGGCTTCTACAGCATGTGTCATCGCATCCATGGCTGTCATGGCAGTCAGATGCGGTGGCAGGGTCTGAGTCATACGTGGATCCAGAATCGCTGCATGCGGCATCAGATAATAAGATGCGAATGGCATTTTCACATTCTTTTCGGTATCCGATACCACAGCAACCATGGTCACTTCAGAACCGGTACCAGAAGTCGTAGGAATTACGAAAAATGGCTTCAGCGGTTTAGGCAGGTTATGCGCACCAGAATATTTGAGTAAGTCGTCACCACCTTCAGAGACCAAAATATTGGTCGCTTTTGAGGTATCAATCACTGAACCGCCGCCAACAGCAATAATGGCATCGCAATCATGATCACGATAAAGCTGTGCTGCGCTGCGCACTGTACCTAAACTGGAGTCTGGCGGGACATCATCGAAAATCGCTGCAATTTTGGCATCGGTCGATTCAAAAGCAGCTTCAATCGGTGCCAGCAGGTTATTGGCACGTACACCTTTATCGGTAATGATCAATGGACATTTGGCACCTAAAGTGGCCAGTTCAAAAGGAATGTGTTCTAACGCGGCATGACCAGCAATTACTTTGACTGGGCAGAAAAATTCATAATAAGGTTTTGCCATGTTATACACTCCGTTTCAAATAAGATTGAGCGACTTTTAAGTAGATGCTGCTCGCTTCCATGATTTTATCTTTGAGTCCCAGATTATTCGGGTATTCTTTTACTGCCAGTTGCGCCACCATTTTCGGCAAGATCAGCGCTTCCATTTTATTCAGGCAACGTACCAGACGGATCGCATAGGAAATATCACCATCGGCAATCATGCGGTCATTGGCAAAGGCCTGAGACGTGCTTTCCTGAAAGGAAAACACCAGAAAGGCATGATGCAGATGCTTAAAGGTAATGGTCAGGTCTGGCTTGATGCTGCTGTCTTTGACCAGTTCCAGCTGATGTTGTTCCGTGACCCGGGCAACGAAGGCCGGGCCATGCGGAAAAACATTCATTGAAAGCCTAAAATTGGCGGGAAACTGGGCAACTTCCTGTTTGATTTCTGGGTCTACCTGACTTGCCATAACCAAGCCACGACCAATGATATCCATCATCAGTTTGACATAGGCAAGCTGCAAAGCGGGTTTTACGGATTTTGTCGCAATCACGTGATGATCCCTATCTTGATATTATTGGTTTAGAGTAATTACTCTAATTTATTTATTGTTAAAATGCAAAGGCTTTATCTTTGCTCGACGTTCACCTGCTTAAAGTAACCGCTGCTGCTTAAAGTTTCAATAATTTCAACACACAAGTCATTAAACTTTGGCGGGTTGCTGACGAGGTCATTAATTCGCACCATTTCCAGGCCTGCATAGCCGCACGGGTTGATGGTATGGAAACCAGTCAGGTCGCAATCAATATTTAAAGATAAGCCATGATAGCTACGGCCTTTACGGATTTTAAAGCCGAGAGAACCAATTTTACGTTCATTCACATAGACGCCCGGAGCATCGGGTTTGGCATAGGCTTCAATCTCATGCTTTTTAAGTAGTTCAATCATCAGGTTTTCGGCATAAGACACCAATGTACGGACATTCCAGCTTAGACGGTTCAGGTCAAACATAAAGTATGCGACGAGCTGACCAGGACCATGCCAAGTGACTTGACCACCACGGTCGGTTTGAATGACAGGAATATCAGTTGGAATCAGGATATGTTCCGGTTTACCGGCCTGACCTTGGGTCAGTACATCATGGTGCTGCAAAATCCATAACTCATCAGGCGTATTTTCATCACGGTTTTCCGTGAAGCTTTTCATTTCCAGAAAACGGTCTTCGTAGGGAGTCAGGTTATTATATTGACGGATAATCAGGGAGGGTTTTTGAACCGCAGCTGTCACAGTGTGCGTCCTTAGAAAATTAAATCATACTGCAAATAATTATAATGATTTCAGCAATAGATAGGGGAGAGATTCGTAGTAATTGTTGGTGAGCTAGTCACACATATAAAAAACACGCCCGAAAGCGTGTTTTTTAATTTGCCAAGGTTGGAGCAGAATAATCTTAAAGTGCAGTCTTGATTAGTGGGCAAGCTGCAAGATCAGCATATACGGCATGCACCTGTTCCAGTTCAAGGAAACGTAGCTGAGCAGTGATCGAATGATATTTACCAGTACGAGATGGAGTGATGCTTACGCTATCGCCATCAAAGTCAGGGAAATGCTTGGTAAAAATCTCAACGACTGCATCCAGCAGTTCTTCACCTGCCAGGCCAATGAGTTTGATTGGGTAATCCATTGGAAAAACCCAAAGATCTTCGCGGAGTTCACGAGATGGTGTACGGTCTAACATGTAGTCCCCCTATTCGAAACGCCTGCATAGCGCAGGCGTTTGGGTGTATTGCAATACAAAATGGAGACGAGAGATGAAATTTCAAGTCTCCAAAATTGTATTAAATCTTAATCATTTTCCAGGAATGAACGCAGGTGTTCAGAACGGGAAGGGTGACGTAACTTACGCAGTGCTTTCGCTTCAATCTGACGGATACGTTCACGGGTTACATCGAACTGTTTACCGACTTCTTCTAAAGTATGATCCGTTGGCATGTCGATACCGAAACGCATTTTCAGGACTTTCGCTTCACGTTCAGTCAGGTTTTCCAGCACTTCGCGAGTCGCTTCTTTCAAGCCTTCTGAAGTTGCAGCATCAACAGGAGAGGTGATGTTGCTGTCTTCAATGAAGTCACCCAAATGCGAATCTTCATCATCACCGATCGGTGTTTCCATCGAAATCGGTTCTTTAGCGATTTTCAGTACTTTACGAACCTTCACTTCGTCCATTTCCAGACGTTCGCCTAGTTCTTCCGGAGTCGGTTCACGGCCCATTTCCTGAAGCAATTGACGAGATACACGGTTGATCTTGTTAATCGTTTCAATCATGTGTACTGGAATACGAATGGTACGTGCCTGATCCGCGATTGAACGGGTAATTGCCTGACGAATCCACCAGGTTGCATAAGTCGAGAACTTGTAACCACGACGGTATTCAAATTTGTCTACCGCTTTCATCAGACCGATGTTACCTTCCTGAATCAGATCCAAGAACTGCAGACCACGGTTGGTATATTTCTTCGCGATCGAAATCACCAGACGTAAGTTTGCTTCAACCATCTCTTTCTTGGCACGACGCGCTTTCGCTTCACCGACTGCCATACGTTTGGCAATGTCTTTGATGTCACGAACTTTAAGATCAAGATCTTTTTCGATATCTGCAATTTTTTGCTGGAAGGCCAATACGTCAGGACGTACTTTTTCCAGATAAGCTTTCTGATCAGCAGGTGCTTTCGCAATCTGCTCATCTAACCAGGCTGGATTCGATTCCTGACCCGGGAAGGTTGTACGGAACTGGGTGCGGTCCATACGGCCACGACGGACGGCATAACGCATCACTTCACGTTCTGCACCACGGATCTGGTCATGTGTGCCACGAATCATTTCAGAAATGATATCGAACAGACGCGGCGTGAACTTGAACATCATGAACACAGTAGCAAGCGCTTGAAGTGCTTCTTCTGCTTCTTTGCTGTTACGGCCGTGTTTTTCCAGTACCGCTTTGGTATTTTTCCAGGCATCGGAAAGTTCGGCAAAACGAACTTTGGCAATTTCTGGATCTGGGCCTGAGTCACCTTCAGAATCGTCATCGCTATCAGACTCTTCATCTTCCTCGTCATCATCCAGTTTTACATCTTTGGTTGACTTGGTCGTTGCTTCTTCGTCTTCTTCGATTTCAGCGACTTCTTCCAGGACTTCTGGAATTTCTTCATCTGATTCAGGGTCTAAATAACCTGACAGAATGTCAGCAAGGCGGCGTTCGCCAGCTTCATAATCTTTGTATTCTTGTAGTACAACTTCTACAGCATTCGGCCAGTAAGCAATAGAGTGAAGAACGTCTCGGATACCTTCTTCAATGCGTTTTGCAATGCTAATTTCGCCTTCACGCGTTAAAAGTTCAACGGTACCCATTTCACGCATGTACATACGTACAGGGTCAGTCGTACGACCTGGTTCGTTTTCTACAGATGCAAGTACAGCCGCAGCTTCTTCTTCTGCAACTTCATCAGCAGCTTCTGCAGTATCCTCGAACATTGCATCATCAGATTCAGGCGCACGATCATGGACAGGAATACCCACATCATTCAGCATTTGAATGATGTCTTCAATCTGTTCGCTTTCTGTGATGGAGTCCGGGAGATGATCGTTAACCTCAGCGAAGGTTAAGTAACCTTGTTCTTTGCCTCGGCTAATCAGAGCCGCTACTTGAGAAGTAGGGGAAGTCATATCGCTCATCTTTGCTTACTCTTCGTTGAATCTGTGGCAGTGAAAAACCGTGCATGATAGCACAATTCACCTGAAATAGTTTTGGAATTGATCAGTCAAGCATGATTTTATAAATATGTTTGAATAACAATTGAATATCGATATTGGGTCTAAGTTTATCTTTTCAAGTGTATTTCCCAATCTAATTTTAGAAACGTCCCTCATCCATGGGATAAAAAGCGTTCACTATCTAACCAGCTAATAAATACACAATTATGCTGTAGAAAAACAAGAGCCAACTAGTATAAACATACAAAATATATAAATAAAACTTGACAAGTTTTTAAAGGCAAGATAAATAGCGCCTAGACCCATTTACATTTTTCACTACGAGGTAGTTTTAGTGTCTTCGACAGATTTTGAACTAGATGATAGCTACGGTGATGATGATGTTAATTTCGATGAGGCATCGAGTAAGCTAAGTGCGAAAGAGTCGTTGGAAAAACGTCGTCTGATTGATGATCTGCTCTCGCAACGCCGCCTGGAACGCGAACTCAAAGATTTTGATTATGACTTCGACGATGATGACGACTTTGACGACGAAGATTAACGAATTCAGATTTAGCATAGCCTGAATAAATGCTATGCTAATCCTTTCGGTTTTCTAAGTTTGGATGTTAAATGAGTGCTTTAGATTTAGACCTGTTGAGTGAATATCTGGATGGCGACCAAAATGAGTATGGTCTGGATTTTGCGGCAACTCATGGTTTCTTATGTGCTATCGCAGTAGGCCCGCAATTTGACAAATGGATGGATGAACTTTTTGAAGGCAACCAGAAAAAAGTGCCTGCAGAAATCATCAATCAGGTTAAAGCATGGTTAGAGTCAATCCGTCAAAGCTTGGCCAATGAAGAAGGGATCACTTTCCCGTTTGAAATTGAAGAAGCAGATACCGAATCAAGTCTAGGTGACTGGAGCGTGGGCTTTGTAGATGCCATGTTCCTGAACGAAGAAGCCTGGTTTACAGAAGAATTTGAAGAACAGTTGGTCGATTTAACGCTGCCAATTATGGTATTCAGTGGCATCGATGAAGAAGATCCGCAAATGGAATCTTTCCGTCGCAATGGCCAGTTAATGGATGAGCTTGCAGAAGAGATTCCAGAAAACTTGAATGAATTATATCTGATGTACCACACACCAGAATAAGTCATGCGCCGCCATGAAAAAGCACCGTCAGGTGCTTTTTTTAGCTCAGGTGTTTTGTACAACGTTTGGACTAGTGGATGATTTAATCTAAGGTTTATGATCAGCACCGGTACGCTTGCTCAAGCTGTAACGCGCATAGCCATTGTAGGCGATATGGAACAGCAAGGCATGTAAAGCAATACTTGCAGCTACCAGAAACGAATTTGGCCCGCGTCCTGTATAGGCCATCCTTCTATAGATTTCCTCCGTCTGCGGATGCAGCCAGATGACTATAAACAAAAAGATAAATCCGAAGGTCATGGCAATAATCGTGGAACCCCAGACCAGTCTGCTTTTCTCTTCCTGGGTGGGTAGTCGGAGTTCTTTTTTTACAAAGTACCGGGCGCTGAGAAAGGCGGAGGCAATCAGGGCAGGAATCAGCAGAATGGCGCCCAGATTGAACACGTAGATGAGTATGCCGACTATTAAGACCAGAGTCAGATAAACGGTGGCAAAATATTTAAGATAGTGCGACATCGTTTTAGCCTCCTTATGCTGAGGTCTCTTCAGGATGGACGATTTTTACGTTGATGTCTACGGTATAAAACCCAGCCCATGATGATCACGACAATCGCAATAATCACATAACTGACCTGACTGAAGATTTTGTGCATCAATTCCTGATTTTCACCAAAATAAAAACCGACACAGGCCAGGAACGTGGTCCAGATAACAGTACCTAGTCCACTATAGAACATGAATTTCCAGAAAGGCATATGGCTCATGCCAGCCGGAATACTGATAAGGGAACGTACTGCCGGAACCATCCGGCCAAAGAATACAATCCGGTGTCCATACTGCTCGAACCATTCCAGAGATTTTTTCACGTCTTCAGATTTGATAAACAAGAATTTTCCATATCGGTCTATGAATCTGAAAATACTGTCGTGGTTAAATTTATAGCCAATCCAATAGAGCAATGCCGCTGCCAATAACGAACCGATACTGCCTGCAATAATGACTCCAACCAGCAGTAATTCTCCTTGAGATGCGGAATAGCCGGCAGAAGGCATAATAATTTCAGAGGGGATCGGGGGAAAGACATTGTCAAGAAACATGAGCAAGGCAATGCCCCAGTAGCCCAGCTGTTCCATGACAGAAATAATCCATTCAGTCAGATTCATAAAATTGGCAAAATAAAAAATACTGCTTGTATCCTAAGCAGTATTTTTAAGAGGGTAAAGTTAAGTTATATAAATGGCCAAGTGCGGATTAACTATGGGTTAAGGTATAAATGTAAACTTTACGTAAGCTGTAAGCCAGGCAAACTGGCAGAGCACTGAGCAGTAAATAGTGTGCTGCTGTAGCCTCAATATGGTAGCCAATAAACAGGGCAAGAATGGCACCAATGATAGTTCCCAAGATCACAATAAACAGATGTGATTCTGCTTCTAGCTCATCTGTCAGTTGGGTAATACGTTCCAGTTTTGTATTTTCTTTAGGTTGGAATCTAACAATATTATCTGGATCCCGAGCAAGTGAATTGGCCATTTTGTTTTCCTTTTCATTTAAAAAATTAATTAATAATGAAAGACTTATGGTAACAAAGTAATGTGATATAAAGACTATCAAGCTTAGCTGTAAAAATATGCTGTTCTTGGTAAGGGATTGGTAAGTTTTTTATTGCAGATGTAATGCTTATGTAAACAAAAAGCCCTCCGAAGAGGGCTTAGATATTTTTAGTTACAAAACTGGAATTAGAGACGTTTACGTTTTGCAGCCAGAATTTGCGATTGACGCATACGGA
Source organism: Acinetobacter sp. YH12108 (assembly GCF_013419055.1). NCBI lineage: Bacteria > Pseudomonadati > Pseudomonadota > Gammaproteobacteria > Moraxellales > Moraxellaceae > Acinetobacter > Acinetobacter sp. YH12108. Next base: position 14,679 of record NZ_VPAW01000005.1, read on the forward strand.
AACCTTCTTTTTGTTTCTCGGTAGTTTTATCGATGCAGTACACACAAGATACGCCGTGTTCATAACTTGGCAGCGCTGCCTCTTCAGGCGTTAATGGCCAGCCACACGCATGACATTTGGTATTTTGACCTTCTTCCACACCATGTGTAACTGCAGTACGGCCATCAAATACGAAACATTCACCTTCCCAAAGACTTTCTTCAGCTGGAGTTTCTTCTAGGTATTTCAGAATACCGCCTTTCAGGTGATACACCTCTTTAAAGCCTTCCTGAAGCAATAAAGAAGTTGATTTTTCACAACGAATACCACCGGTACAGAACATGGCAATTTTCTTATCCTTGTGCTGTTCCAGGTTCTTTTTCACGTATTCAGGGAATTCACGGAAAGTTTCAGTTTTTGGATCGATTGCGCCTTTGAAGGTACCGGCTTTGTACTCGTAATCATTACGGGTATCAACCAGAATCACATCATCACGTGCAATCAGCTCGTTCCATTCTTTAGGATCAAGATAATGGCCAACCAGATCTCGTGGCTTAACCGGTACACCTAAAGTCACAATCTCTTTTTTCAGCTTGATCTTCATTTTACGGAATGGTTTGTCAGAGCTATGAGATTCTTTGTATTCCATTTCGTTGAAGCCTTCATCAAGCAGGAACTGGTGTACTTTGTCGATAGCTTCACGGTTACCCGCAACAGTCCCGTTAATGCCTTCACCTGCCACAATTAGAGTACCGCAAAGGTTGATGGTTTTTACCAAGTCTAAAAGACGTTGTTGCAGACCCTCAGGATCTTGAACTTCTTTGAATTGATAAAGTGCGGCAACAACCCAACCAGTCGTCGCTTGCTGTTCTACAGGTGCAAGCTGTTCTACAGTAGCGTTCATGGAATACTCCAACGTAGCATGATAATTTGAAAGGCGCATATTTTAACGTGATTTGAATGAATAAGCGAGTAAAAGGCCGGGTTTTAACGGACTTCAAATCGATAGGGAGAGCGTGTATAGTCATGCCGACCCAGGATTTTGATGCAATGATGCAGATGCTGGAAGTTGCAGCACAGTTGGAGTAAGTTTTGAGTTCGGATCGTCGTATTGCATCTTTAACCCCTTGCGCAGGGCGTTGCTCAACCGTATTTGGGGATGCGGTCTGTCGTGGTTGCCGCCGTTTTAATCATGAAGTGATTCACTGGAATAGTTATAACGCAGATCAACATACTGCAGTCTGGCAGCGGCTGGATGCACAGCTAGATCAGATTTTGGTCCCGATGCTGCCGATGGCGAATCTGGCCAAAGTGGAAACATTTGTCCTGTCTAAACGGGTGCGTCTGCGGGAAGATGCGACTAAAGGTCGTAAGCTTTACCATGCCTTAAAACTCTGTGAAAAGAACCGTCATTTTACTGATGAAAGCGGTTTAGGCATTCATTACAAACAGGTGCGTCCGCTTTGGGATGAATTCGAACGTCGGGTACTGGCACTCGCCAAAGCCAGTTATGACCTGGCTTTTTTACGGGCAGATGGGATCAGCCAGCATCTGATTCATATGCAGGAAGAGGACTAAGTCCTCTTTTTTATTTAGTAAAATCATGATAGCTGAGGAAATGGCATGAATATCAGTGAATATATTCTCTATTGTCTGGCCGTCGTTATCATGATTGCCACACCTGGGCCTGTGATGTTGCTGGTCGCTAGTGCTGGACTGAAAGGTGGCTATAAGCATGCTTTGCAGACCATTTTCGGGACGAATTTTGCTTCTCTGGTATTGATCACCTTATCTATTTTTAGCTTAAAAGGCTTATTGGTCATTAATGAAAACTGGCTGAATGGCATCAAGCTGCTTGGCTGTTTATATATTGCCTGGCTGGGAATCCAGATTTTCCGGGAAGTCTGGCAAGGGCAGGGTTCAACCAGTTCACAAGGCTTGCAGCCAGTACAGGGTGGCTTCCGAACCGGTTTTCTGGTGGGGATCTCCAACCCCAAAGATATTATTTTCTTTGCTGCGTTTTTCCCGCAGTTTATTGGCATTACTCCAAACTTAGATTCCAGCTTAGTGATTCTGACGATCAGCTGGATTGTGCTGGATTTTTTGACTCTGTCATTAGTTTATTTAGGCTTTCAACGCTTTGCTAAATCCAGGCTGTATCCTTATTTGCTTGGTTTGTGCGGTTTGATTTTATTGGTAGTCGCAGTCTATGGAATATTGTCTGTACTCATCTAAAAATATTTATATAAAATAAAAATCCCGGTCTTAAGTCGGGATTTTTTATCTTTACATCTTAGACATTGTGCTGCTGGCGGTAATGCACCAGTTCATCAATAGTGATCACGGTCAGCTGATGAGTCTGTGCATAAGACAATACCTGAATGCCAGAAGCCATGGTGCCATCGGGGTTAGTCAGTTCACACAGAACACCGGCAGGTTTCAGTCCAGCCAGACGTGCAAGATCAATCGTACCTTCGGTATGACCACGACGGGTCAGCACACCGCCTTCACGGGCACGTAAAGGGAAGACATGCCCTGGGCGATTCAGATCACTGGCAACTGCGCCGTCTTTAATGGCTGCTTTAATCGTGGTGGTACGGTCTTTGGCAGATACACCAGTCGTCACACCTTCCGCAGCTTCAATGGTGACAGTAAATGCAGTTTTAAACTGGCTAGAGTTATCCTGCACCATAGGTGGCAGTTCTAAATGATTGGCCAGTTCATCAGTCAGACATAGGCACACAATACCGGAACCATCACGAATCATACGAGCCATGGTTTCTACAGTCAAAGTCTCTGCTGCAATGATGAGGTCGGCTTCATTCTCGCGGTCAAAGTCATCCATCACCAGAACAGGTCTGCCTTGGCGGATGTCTTCGAGTGCTTGTTGGATGCGCTGTTCAGCGGGAGCTAAAGCGGAAAAGAAAATTTCGGGTTGAATCAAACTTGACATTGAAACGCTCACGTAAAGTAAAAGTACGATTGAACATTTCAGGACATAGTGAAAATAGGCTTATAGCAAAACAGTTTCATGCCAGGCATAAAACAGGGTGTACTGCTTTCGTCTTCTTTCATCCGGACTATACCGTCGGCTCTGGATTTGCACCAGATCTGCAGATCAATCGAAATTGACCGCTCGTGGGCTGATTTAGGAATAGAGATTTACTACCCTGAAATTACCACCGGTGGGGAATCTCACCCCGCCCTGAAGCGATGTAGGGCCATTATAGTCCTGATTTTTAAAAGATGGGATAGTTTGGCCAGTCACGAATTTGCAGAATTTCAGATAAGCAAAACAGATTATCTGAATTACTACAGTCCTTTAGCAAAAAACTGGAAACATGTTATGTTGCTATTAACAATAGAAATTGATCAATCATTCTGACAATGAAGAAAACCGAGCTGATCCATAATAATCCATTTTCTCCCTTGCTGTTTTGTGATGCAAAGGTTTTGCGTTATCTCAATATTTTGGGCGTTGCGCTGATTGCAGTCAGTTTGCTGTATTTAATGGCTGCGAACTGGTGGATGCTACCGAATCAGGTACAGTTAGCAATTCCAATGCTGGTTTTACTCTGTAGTGCAATAGCCAGCATTTACTTTAATCAGCGGGAATGGATCAGACAGAGTCTGGATACTGTATCTGGCCTGATGCTGGGCTTAAGTCTGGTGGTGATTGGGCAGATCTATCAGACTGGTGCGGATAGTTATCAGTTATTTCTGCTCTGGGCCGTATTGCTGTTGCCGTGGCTATATCGACCAAATATCGGGGTTTTTGCCATGCTTTGTGTGGTCAGTCAGCTGGCATTGTATTTTTACTTTAAGCAAAGTTTCTGGATGATACGGGCAGAAGGATTATATCTACTGACTTTGAATCTACTGACGGCCATCAGCTTTGCCTTTGCCATACGTTATTATTCGTTACTGCGATATCTGTTTATTGCATTCATTATCATGATTTCGATCAGCAGTATGATGCAGTTTACCCATCATTTTCAGCTGATCTATCTGGCTTCTTCAGTTGTTCTACCAGCAGGGGCTGCATTTTATTTTTATCGTAAGCATCAGGCACTAGAAACCATTTTACTGATTGCAGGCTTGGCTGCCAGTTTGAGCCTATGGCTGTTTGAACTGGTGGACGATCAGCTTACCAATTCAGCAGCGGGCTTATTTATCTTGGCAATGCTGATCTTTGGCTGGTTTGCGCTGATCAGTTTTGCCCTAAAGAAAATTTTTCCACAAACCAAATTCTCCGTCATTCCTTTGGCACTTGGTGCATGGATAGCTGGAATTATTCTGGCAGTCTTATTACTGACCTATTGGAAAGCAGTTTCAATTGTTTTAGGTCTCATTTTTATTGGCATCGCTTGGAAATTATTAAGTCAAAAGAATTCCATATTTCTACGTCAGTTTGCCTATTGTCTTTGGGTTTGCGGGCAAGCTGCGGTATTAATTCATACGGAACTGCTCACCGATAGTCTGTTTATAGTGTGGCTGTTGCAATTAATGATGCTGGCTCTGACTGTGATCAAAAGGATGCACTGGTTCATTCTAACCTTACAGCTCTTGATAGCTCATGCTTTAGCAATTGTGGTTTTGGCATTAGAGAATTCCTTTAAGCATGATGATATTGTAATCACGCTTGCCCTAAGCTTGAACTATGTCATTTTTATCGGGCTAATTCTAACCGCTAGATATTGGCAGTCCTCAATTTATCAGAAAAGTATTCTGCTCTGGATCATTGCTATGCTGACAGGTTCAGCCGTGGTTCAATCTGTGACTGGATTAGAGCACTGGCAGGGCATCGGGCAGATCAGCCTTGACCACGTTCTACTGTTTTATGTTCTTCCGAGCTTATTGTTGCTTGGTTTTATCTGGCAAAACTGGCAGCAATTTTCTGAAAAATTGCTCTGGCTGATTCCTGTATTTGGCATCTTACTCATTCTGTTGGGCTATTTTGAGATTTTTATTATTATGCTGCTTATGGCGTGGGCCATTGTTTATAAGCAGTCCTTGATTCAGGCCTTAACCATCTTGCTGTTAATCTTCTGGTTATGGATGCTGTATTACAATCTGGGCTTAAGTTTTCTATTAAAAAGCATCAGTATCTTTGCTTCTGGGATACTGGTCTTGTTGTTGGCATATATGTTGAAGCAGTCATCAAAACTGCAACATGAGCAAGGAGAGGCAAGATGAAAAAGTTTCTTCCTTTGCATCTAGCTATTTTCAGTATTGCCTTATTTTGTGGATTGATTGCGCAACATGAATGGCATCTTCGAGATAGCCAAAGTATTTATGTGGAGCTGGCACCAGTAGATCCGCGATCAATTCTGCAAGGAGATTACATGGCGCTGAATTATGATCTGCATTTTAGTGCACTAGCAGCGGAGAATAGATCAGAACAATCAGAACCTAAAATCAGTATTCAAGATTTTGAAAACCAGTCCCGTGTACTAAGCTATGTACAGCTTGATGAGCAAGGAAAAGTGGTCAAAACCAGTTTTGATCGAAGTGCGCTGGATCAGCCACGCTCAGCGCGACTAATCCTGAAAAATCCACGGAATACCTTTGAAGGCTTATATCCGGCTGCCAACAGTTTTATGTTCGCTGAGGGACTTGAGCCTTGTTATCGTAATGCTAAATTCGCCGAATTAAAGCTAAAAGAAAATGGAGAAACTTTGTTGGCTGACCTGGTAGATCAAAATCTTAAGTCCTTAAACTGTGAGAACCGAAAAAGCTGGTGGCAGGGGCGTTAGTTTTATTTTAATCAGCCCATAAAAAAGCCCGCGAGAAGCGAGCTTTTGAGAATCTTGTTGAACCAGCTTAGGCAACCTGTACCGGAATGCAATTTGCAGTGTGATTCACAGTGTTATCCGGGTTGGCATAAACCAGACGTGGTTTATGAGCATTGGCTTCGGCTTCAGTGAAATCACCAAATGTTGCGATAATCACGATATCACCAACATCAGCCTGGTGCGCAGCACCACCATTCACAGAAATAATCCCTGAATTATCTTCACCACGAATGGCATAAGTAGTAAAACGCTTACCATTGGTCACGTTCCAAACATGAATTTCTTCGTATTCACGAATGCCAGCTAGATCCATCAAAACGCCATCAATTGCACATGAACCTTCATAGTGTAATTCTGCATGTGTAACAAAAGCGCGATGAATTTTGCATTTTAATAAACGAGATAGCATGGCTAGCGTCCCCTTAGTTGACCTAAGACTTTGATCTTATGGTTGAATCAATTTCTACGACACTGGATAAGTGGGTAGGCTTGCGCATTTTGCGCCTAAATGGCCAGCAAGGCAAGCGGAATTGTCCAGCAATTTATGAATGTTTAGTTCGGTTTATAAGCATTGATTTGATTCATTGCCTGTTGTACTTCACCGTTCACCAGCATTTTGGCGCGAGCAAGTGCATGGGCAATTGCATCGTCCATTAACTCTTGTTCACTGCTTGGTGCTTTACTCAGGACATGACCAGAAACACGGTCTTTAGAACCTGGGTGACCAATACCAATGCGTAGACGATGAAAGTTCGGACCGATATGCGGCACGATATCGCGTAAACCGTTATGTCCACCATGACCACCGCCAGTTTTCAGGCGAATAATGCCTGGATTCATATCCAGTTCATCATGGGCAATCAGGATTGATTCGGGTGCGATATTGTAAAATTTGGCGAAAGGAACAACACTTTTACCGGAAAGGTTCATGAATGTTGTAGGTAGAAGGAGACGGACGTCTTGACCTTCGATATTGCCACGACCGCTGAATCCATTGAATTTAGGGTCTTTTTTAAGGCTAATGCCATATTGATCTGCAAGGCGTTCTACAAACCAGAAGCCTGCATTATGGCGGGTTTGAGCATACTCAGAACCTGGGTTGCCCAAACCTACAATCAGTGAAATATTTGACACTAATCTACACCATTAACACTTATGCGCGTTTAAAGTCAGCGTGCATTGGAGTGTTTTTAGCTGGGTGACGTTGTAACGCTTGAATTTTAACGCTTTCAACTTTACCGTTTACATCAATTTCGATTACTTCTTCGAAGAATGAGTTGCTTTCTAAGAATTTAACAAGCTGACGAAGTTCAAGAGAAACAGCTACAGGAGCAGCTTCGCCACCATAGATGATCGCTGGAACTTTAGCAGCATGACGAAGGCGGCGGCTCGAACCTTTCCCTTGTTGTGCTACTTCACGTGCTTCTGCGTTTAATACGAAGTTTGCCATGATAGACATCCTATTTAAGTTTTAAATGAACCGGACCTGCGACCGATCCGGTGATAGAAAGCCCCGCCAAATGGCAGGGCTTTGGAAATTCAGCGCACTATTATAGATAAGAATCGAACATTGCGCTAATAGATTCTTCGTTGTTGATACGACGAATTGTTTCAGCAACCATGCTTGCAACTGAAACCTGGCGAATCTTGCCAAGAGCTAAAGCTTCTTCTGAAAGAGGGATGGTGTCAGTAACTACCAACTCATCGATCACAGAATTTTTCAGATTTTCAAGTGCTTTACCAGATAATACTGGGTGAGTCGCGTAAGCAACTACTTTGCGGGCACCGAAAGTTTTCAACGCATCAGCAGCTTTACAAAGCGTACCAGCAGTATCCACCATGTCATCAACGATCACACAGTCACGATCTTTCACATCACCAATCAAATGCATCACTTGTGATTCATTCGCTTTTTGACGACGTTTATCGATGATCGCCAGGTCGATATCACCCATCTGTTTCGCAACAGCACGAGCACGAACTACACCACCTACGTCAGGAGAAACAACCATCAGGTTATGATGCTGTTGTTGGCGTAAGTCAGCAAGCAGGGCTGGCGTACCGTAGATGTTGTCTACAGGAATATCGAAGAAACCTTGGATCTGGTCAGCGTGAAGGTCAATCATCACCACACGGTCAATACCTACAGTGGTCAGCATATCTGCAACAACTTTTGCAGTAATCGGCACACGGCTTGAACGGGGACGACGGTCTTGACGGGCATAACCGAAGTAAGGAATCACGGCAGTAATACGACCAGCACTTGCACGGCGTAACGCGTCAGCCATAACCAGGATTTCCATCAGGTTATCGTTGGTCGGTGCACAAGTAGGTTGTACGATGAATACGTCTTTACCACGAACATTTTCAGTGATCTCAACAGCGATTTCGCCATCAGAGAACTGGCCTACAGAGGCAGCGCCTAGAGGAATATGTAAGTGACTTACGACTTTTTGAGCGAATTGTGGATGCGCGGTTCCACTAAAAACGACAAGATTGGGCATGAAGCACCCTTGGCGGTTGGTATGTATGGAAGTAGATGGCAGGGGTAGCTGGATTCGAACCAACGAATGCCGGGATCAAAACCCGGTGCCTTACCACTTGGCGATACCCCTAATGCGGCAGAACTTTAATATTTTTGCGGTATTGTGTCAAGGTAAATTAACAGTCTTACAGCAAATGATGTTCTGTCTTTTTTCGAGAAAATGGCAGGGGCGGCTGGATTCGAACCAACGGATGCCGAGATCAAAACCCGGTGCCTTACCACTTGGCGACGCCCCTAGATTTGATGAACTGTAAGATGGCAGGGGTAGCTGGATTCGAACCAACGGATGCCGGGATCAAAACCCGGTGCCTTACCACTTGGCGATACCCCTAATACAGTACATCTACAGGTGAATAATGGCAGGGGTAGCTGGATTCGAACCAACGGATGCCGAGATCAAAACCCGGTGCCTTACCACTTGGCGATACCCCTATTGAACCTTGAAATGACGTAATGGCGATTCTTGCAGACTGTTCACCAGGTAAGATTTACATGGTGCATTCTCAAGAATGTCGGTCACATTCATATCATCAGTTACTTCGATAAAAACACAAGCACCTGTACCTGTAAGCTTTGCAACACCGAATTGATCGAGATATTGCATTGCCTCATCGACTTCTGGATATAGGCTTCTTGCCACTGGCTCAAAGTTATTTCCGAAATCAGATGGCTTTATCTGATAGGCGCAAAATTTAGAGGGCTTCGTGTCTCTTGTCAACGTTTTTTGTGAAAAAAGCTGTTGAGTGCTGATAAAACAGTCAGGTTTTAACACAATGAACTGTTTTTGATCTAAGTCTATGAATGTTAAGTGTTCACCAATACCTTCAGCCCAAGCATTGCGACCATGAACAAAAATAGGCACATCCGCGCCCAGCTTGACGCCGAGCTCTGCCAGTTGCTCAGAATTTAAGCCACAATGCCATAACTGATTCAGCACAATCAAGGTCGTTGCTGCATTGGATGAGCCACCACCAAGACCTGCACCCATGGGAATATTCTTCTCTAGTCGAATGATCAGACCAGAAGGCGTTTTGGCATAAGGCTGCAAAATCTGCGTTGCACGATAGATGAGATTCTGTTCCAAATCGACTGAGGCTAGACCTTCAATCTGAATCTGCTGATCATCTGTTTGCTCAAACTCTAGCCAGTCACACAAATCTATCAACTGAAAGATACTTTGCAGCTCGTGATAACCATCCGGACGGCGACCGGTGATATGGAGAAACAAATTCAGTTTTGCAGGTGAGGGAACACGAATCATCATAGGCTTGCATCAGACCAGTTAACGGTTTTGAATCACCATTGTAATACGGTTTTCACCCCCATTCTCAAGCGACTGCTTTAAAATCAAGCGGTTTGGAACAGTTGCCTGCTGGTTATAACTCAGATCTACCATCCAGCCTTGTTCAATAATCTGGCTGATACGCTGTGAGCTGTCTTTCTGGATCTGGGCTGATTGTGTCGCAGGACGTGCCTGTACCCAATCGACTAAATGACTAATCGGGGCTTGCCAGCCGGTTGCACGTTGCAATAGTTCTTCTGCCGTTGCTGCCTTGATCAGACCGGTTTTGGCACTATTCAACGTCACCTGACCAGGAGTACCTGAAATCTGGGTTTTTCCGGCACCTAAGATACCAGTCAGTTCAATATCAAACTCTTCCTGCTGCTGCACCCAGGTAAAAAAGGCACTGCCGCTTTGCTGAGGTGTACGTACCCCGATTTTACCTTGCAGCTGGAACTGGTTTTCAGCCTGTACCGATGGCGTGACAGGCGCTTTTTGCTGCACCATCTGCTGACAACCACTCATGAATAGGGCAGTAGAAGCAAGGAAACAGCAGCCTAAAGTACTTATGTTGCGCATAAAAGAATGGACTCGTTCAGGATTGTGGTGCTAACAATAGCGAATTAAGTTGGTTTAATTCTGGGTCATTTGGATGGTTTTGTTGTAATTGTTGTAACACTTGATGGAATTGTTGTAGATCGCCCTTCATATAAAGCGAACGTGCATAACGGACGCCAATTTTCGCACTTGGATTCAGTTCATAGGCTTTAAGCAGCACTTGGGCAGCCGTAGCAAAGTCATTTTGCAAATAACAGATATAGCCATAGGTATCCAGAATAGAAGCCTGTTCTGGTGCGTATTCCAGTGCCTGTTCAGCATAGCGCCGTGCTTCATCCAGACGGCGATTTTGTCGCGCCAGTGTATAGGCATAAGCATTCAGATAGGTTGGACTATTCGGCTCGATTTTAAGCAGGGTTTTTAACAGCTGATCTAGTTGATCACGGTCTTCATGCGGATCTAACAACAAGACTTGAGCATAGACCAGTTCCGGATCATCCGGCAGGTTTTTGCTGGCTTCTTCCAGAATTCGGATCGCTGCGTTCTTATTATTCATGCGTTTCAGAATATCCGCTTGAGCCAGATACAGGAAACTGGCATGTTGCGGATAATTGACCCGTTCCTGAGTCAGAAAGCGCAGCGCATCATGCAATTTATCCTGCTCGGCAAAGATCGCAATGATATTGCGTCGTGAGACCGTATACAGGCTGCCATCCACCAGGCGGTAATACGCCTTGGCGGTTTCATAATGCTGTTTGCGTTCTGCATTGACCGCCAGATAGTAATAGGCTTCATTCTGGTACTGAGCCGAATAACGGAGCTCAACCAGGTATTTTTCAGCTCGTTCATATTGCTGCAGGTCAATACTGGTCAGACCGGCAATAAACAGTGCTTCTTCGTGTTGTGGTGATTTTTTCAGGATCGTTTCTAGTTTCTGTAAGGCCTTTTCAGCTTCATTTAGCTTGATCAGGTATTTAACCTCAGCCAGACGTATATCCATGTTATTGCGATGTTTGCGACTGGCTTTCTCGTACCATTTCAGCGTTTCCGCATCATCACCCAATGCCGCCAACAGATTGGCTTTCATCAGGATATAACCAGTCGACTTTGGACGTTTTTTTAAGGCGCGATTAATAGTGTTGAGAGCCTGCTCTAACTGACCTTTTTGTGCCTCCAGACCGGCGACCAAAACCAGAATCGAAGGATTGTCTTTGGCTTTGCTAGTACTTAGAGCCTGAATTAAATATTCACGGTCATCCGGCTCATCCGGGGCAATCCCGGCCAGAATTTCTTCCAGATCGGCGTTATCATCAATTTTCAGGATCTTTTCCAGCGTTTCTGCCGCCAGTTCGTACTCATGCGCTTTTAAGGCAATATGCGCCAGATAGAATAATGCCGGCACATCCTGTGGTTCTTGAACGACCCAGTGGGTAGAAATATCCAGCGCTGCATTCAGGTCTTCATGTTCGAGGGCGATATTGAGTGCGCGCTGTTTAACCGCGGTGGAATTGCTTTTAATGGCCAGCACAGTATAGTTGTGTAAAGCGTTTGGAATATCGCGATAGGCGAGTGCGAACTCGGCTATCATACTTTGTTTTATCGCATCATAATTTTGATTTGCATGGTAAACTGCTTCTGCTGCATAAAGATGAGCAGTTGAAGCCATGCTAACCACCAGCAAGAATGTGGTAGAATATTGCTTAATGGTAGGGCCGTTTATACGGCTAGTTGTTAGACGCAATTTTTCTTTATCCAAGTAATGCTTTTTATGACACCGATGTTGCACAATAGCATAAATTTAGTGAAATGATGACCTGATATGTCTTTCTTTGCATTGGGTGTCAACCATCAAACTGCCTCTGTAGAGCTGCGCGAAAAGATTGCTTTTAACCCTGAAAAGTTAAGCATTTTACTTGCCGAGCAAAGCCAGCACCCTGTACTGAATGATATGGTGGTGGTGTCTACATGTAACCGGACCGAAGTTTACGCGATGTCGGACAATGTCGACATGGTGCTGAACTGGCTCGCCCAGACCAATGGTATTGATCCCAAGCAATTACAGAATCATGTTTATCGTTATGAGAATGCGCAAGCCGTCACTCATCTGATGCGTGTCGCCAGTGGTCTCGACTCCCTGATGCTTGGTGAACCGCAGATTCTGGGACAGGTCAAAACCGCACTCTCTCTTGCCAAAAAATCTAAAACCGTTTCGCAAAACCTGAATCGTATCTTTGAATATGCCTTTTATGCGGCCAAGCGTGTGCGCTCGGAAACAGCAGTCGGCAGTCATGCAGTATCGATGGGCTATGCAGTTGCACAATTAGCATTGCAAGTATTTAGCCGGCCTGAGCAGTTAACTGTAATGGTCGTGGCAGCCGGGGAAATGAACAGTCTGGTGGCCAAACATCTGGCAGAAATGGGCGTCAGAAAAATCATTATCTGTAACCGAACTCGTGCTCGTGCAGAGAATCTGGCGCAGGAAATTGCCCACCGTGCAGAAGTCGAGATTATTGATTTTGATCAGTTGGCAGCAAACTTGCATCGTGCAGATGTGATTTCCAGTTGTACCGGTAGTTTGCATCAAGTCATTCACTATCCGGATGTCAAAGCTGCCTTAAAGAAGCGCCGTTACCAGCAAATGCTGTTGGTCGATCTGGCTGTACCGCGTGATATTGATCCAAAAGTTGAAAAGCTGGATGGAGTTTATCTCTATGGCGTGGACGATCTGCAAAGCGTGATTGATGAAAACCTGGCGCAGCGTCGTCAGGCAGCGGTCGAAGCAGAAGTGATGGTCAATCAACTGGCGACTGAGTTGATCACCCAGCAGAAGGTGAGTGAGGCGGGTAGTACGATTCATGCTTACCGGGATTATGGGGAAAGCTTACGTCAGGAAGAACTGGCAACTGCTATGCAACGTATTGCCAAAGGTGAAAGTGCTGAAACAGTATTGGCCGAATTTTCTCATCGTTTGACTCAAAAACTTCTGCATCCGACCTCAATCATGCTGCGTGAAGCTGCCAAAGCTGAAGATCCAAGCTATTTTGAAATGCTACAGAACAGTTTACAGGACGTGGTACAGCATCGCCGTAAGGTTAAACATTAAAATGATGTTGGAATAACTTTCCGATATTTAAAAGGTGTTTAAAATAAACGCCTTTTTTATTTCTTGGTTTTTAATCTTCGAGTAAGGTCATGGAACGTTTTTTATCAATTTCATAAATCCGCATCTTGAGATTTTTCATCTCCGCGATGCTACTAAACTTTTTCGATTTTAATTTGTGTTGTAAGCATTGATATTGCAGCTTGATCGAGAAGTCTGCCGCCAGTTTATCTGCCTGCTCAGGAGAAGAGGTGTAATCGCTGACATTGGCATGTTGCAGGATATGCTGTAACTCATGATGATGTGCAGCACAGGCACCGAGTACATAATAAGTTGACAGTTCCGGGTCATCCGGCAATTCATCAAAAATCACATTAAATATATTCAGAATCTTGAATAGCAATTGATCTTCACTGACCAGTGCACGTAGTGGTTCAAAATGAATATACAGATAAGGATGATTCAACAGAATCGCAATGACATATTCTTCGGCATCAATTTTGGTGCTAAAGCTTAGAGATGCGTCATTATTGACTTTGGGTTGCCATTTGCGGCTAAAACCGAGTTTTTCCCGGAAGAACTGTTGCAGCAAATAACGAAATGAGCCAGCTTTTGGCAACAATTCGGTTAATTGACGCAGCTCGCCCATCACCTGACTTTTACCTTCAGGCGTTGCAATGTCGTGATTCTGGGTGAGATGAGCAAAGACAAAGTCAGAGAGCAACGGTGCCTGATCCAGCAGACGGCGGAAATTTTCAATGCCTTCACGACGAATCAGGGAGTCTGGGTCATGGTCATTCGGCAGGACAAAGAATTTGAGCTCACGCCCATCGTTCAGTAAGGGTAGAGCAATTTCCAGAGTACGGCGTGCCGCTTTTTGTCCAGCCGCATCACCATCAAAAGCAATGGTAATCCGGTTATTCTGCTTGAACAGAATATTTAGGTGATCAGTATTACTTGCTGTTCCCAAAGTAGCCACTGCACCATGAATGCCATATTGCTGCAAGGCAATGACATCCATATAGCCTTCCACCATCAGCCAGTCTTGAGCTTTCTGCTTGCGACCTTCATACAGGCCATACAATAACTGGTTTTTATGGAAAACTTCTGAATCTGGTGAGTTGATGTATTTCGGTTTAATTTCGTCATTTAGTGCACGACCACCAAAACCGACCACAAGGCCTTTACTATCCCGAATCGGGAAGATGACACGATCACGGAGCAGGTCAAAATCCCGGCCACTGTCACTGGTACGGATCAGACCTAAAAGTTTGAGACCTTCAATATCCTGTGGGAAGGCTTTTTCCAGATGTTGCCAGTCTTCCGGTGCATAACCGAGTCGCCAGTAAGCAATCGTTTCTGCGGTCAGACCACGCTGTTTAAAATATTGCTGGGCACTTGGACTGTTGGGTAGCTGACGCTCATAAAACTGCGCAATATTTTCCAGCAAGTCATATAAGTTGCCATCTGCTTGTGCTTCTGCTGTAGGCATTTGCTCAAAAGCGGCAAAAGGGTCATCTGTATAAAATTCAGCTTCAGGTGTCTGAATTTCAGCAAATGGATCAAAATAAGCAGACTGTTCAGGCGTCGGATTTGTAGATGTATCCGCAGTTTTTGCTGGTGATGCTGCAACCGGTTTTGGTTTAGCTTCGCGTTTGTATTTTAAGCGGTTGGAATCTTTATTGTCTTTAGGCAGTTCAATTCCGGTCTGGCTGGACAGATCTTTCATCACTTCAATGAAATTGCGGCTGCCAATATCCATTAAAAAGCGAATGGCATTACCATTGGCCTGACAGCCAAAGCAGTGGAAATACTGCTTGTCACGGTAGACGTGAAAAGAAGGCGATTTTTCCTGATGGAAAGGGCAACAACCCGAATAGGTACGGCCAGTTTTTTTTAGTTTCACGTATTGACCAATCACATCGACAATATCGGTGCGATCGAGAATCTGATCAATCGTATGCTGAGGAATGGCCATGGTTTGCTAAGCTTCTCGTGCTGCGTTATTTAGGTGTTAAATCATTGAAAATTAAGAGCAGGATGATTTATCCAACGCTATAAATGAATTAATTGGTATAACCCGTTTGCACAATTTGTTCAAGCATTGCTCAGAAAATGCAAAAGGGCAAGTATGATAACTTGCCCTTTGCAAAAATGCACCTGTAACAGTTGGCTTATTCAGCAGTCGGTTCAGGTAGCTCAGTTTCAGAGGTTTTTGGACGATCGAGTAGACCAAACGTCATGCGATTGGTCAAACTGCGTTTTTCTGCCTGTGCTTCAGATGATTGGCTAGACGTATCGGTCACGGTTTTGGCTTCTTTACCGAAAATACCCAAAGTCGCACGGTTGAAGAAACTGCCTTCACTACGTGCTGCACGCAGGTTTACGGTACCATCGGCATTCACCAGACCTGGATAGTTCAGTTTCAGCACTTCGATATATTGCTGTGCTGTCGCTTTGTCACCTAGTTTGTCATAGCCATAAGCAACAGTTGCCAGCGCTTCTGGAATCTGTGGCGTTTGTGGATAGTGTTCAATTACCCATAAACCACGTTCAACAGCAGCCAAATATGCTTTACGCTTGATATTGAAACGGGCCGCATTCATTTCGCTTTCTGCCAGTTCCTGACCGATAAACTTCATACGTTGTGCAGCGTCTACTGCATAGGGGCTTGATGGATAGCGACGAATGAAATCGACAAAATTCTGGTAAGCTACTTTCAGGTAGCTCACATCACGGTGTGACTGTTTTAGTGAGGTATAACGCAGCAGGCCATTATAGTTCTGCTCCATATTCGCTACGCCACGGACATAGTAAGCATAGTCGACATTTGGATGTTGCGGATTCAGACGGATAAAGCGTTCTGCCAGTGCCACTGCACCTTCATAATCTTTTTGCTGGAATTTGACATACAGCAGTTCCAGTTGCGCCTGCGGTGCATACTGGCTGGTTGGATAATAGGTTTCCAGTGCTTCGAGCTGTTTTGCTGCATCAGTATATTGTTTGCGATCTAGCGCGTTCTGTGCTTTTTGGATATAAACCTGTTCGCTAGATTCTGGACCTTTGTCCACGACTTCTTTTTTTGGATTACTGCTACAGCCTACCATTGCCGATGCAATGCCTAACGTCACAGCAAGCATTGTCATTTTATAATGTGGTAGCGACATAAAAATTCCTCTGTTAATACGGGCAATGAGCTACAATTGCACTATTAAACCACTTTTGTCTGAATGAGCAAATGAGTCAAGCACAATCTTCCAATTCTAATATCCCTGATACTGATTTCAATTTACTTGAAGATTCTGAGGATGCAGATAACCATACTTCAGACGCAACTGCAACACGTTTATCGTTGCAATTTCAATTGGATGAAAGTTATATCGGGCAACGTATCGACCAGATTGCGGCCATGGTCTGGAGCGATTTTTCTCGAGAAAAGCTCAAACAATGGATCAAAGACGGCAATTTATTAGTGAATGGTCAACCAGTTAAGCCGAAATTTAAAAGTGACGGTTTTGAAACACTGACTTTAAACGTTGAACTGGAGGCACAAACCCGTAGCCTACCTGAAGATATTCCACTGGATATCGTCTATGAAGATGATGACATTATTGTCATTAACAAACCAGTGGGCATGGTGGTGCATCCGGGTGCAGGCAATATGACCGGTACGCTGGTTAATGCCTTGCTGCATCATTATCCGAAATCTTCTGAACTGGCGCGTGCAGGTTTAGTGCACCGGATCGATAAAGATACTAGTGGTCTATTGGTTGTCGCTAAAAATCTGGAAGCGCAGTTTGCGCTTAGCAAGCAGCTTGAGAAAAAGACCGTCTACCGTGTGTATGACCTGATCGTATATGGCAACATCATTGCCGGCGGTACCATTGATGAACCGATTAAACGTCATCCAGTGGATCGTGTGAAAATGGCAGTCCTGCCAGGCGGTAAGGAAGCGGTGACGCACTACAATGTGAAAGAACGCTTCCAGCATTTCACCCGTATTCAGGCACGTCTGGAAACCGGTCGTACGCACCAGATTCGTGTGCACTTTAGCTACCTGGGCTATGGTCTGGTGGGTGATCAGGTCTATATGCCACGTGTGCGTATGCCAGCCGGTGCTTCGCAATTGCTGGATGACACCTTGCGTGGTTTTAAACGTCAGGCACTGCATGCAGCGACTCTAGGCCTGAAACATCCACGTACCAAAGAAGAAATGACCTTTAATGCGCCGTGGCCAGAAGACTTCGCCAATCTGGTTGAAGTGCTGCGTAGCGAAAACAAGGCCTATTAATTTTTCATTCTATTAGCAGTCATTAAAAAAAGGGAAGCGACATGCAATTTGTACAAGGTTTGCCTCAAGGCGTTTATGTGGGTCAGACCCGTGTTCATCATGAACAGGTACAGCCTTCAGCCCAGCCAGAACTGGCCGGCTTTAACCTGGCTTTGCATGTCAATGATGATGCTGCACGTGTACAGAAGCATCGCATCCAGCTGTTGAAAGACTTCCAGCCTTTTGGTGTGGACAAAATTACCTGGATGACACAGACGCATAGCACCATTTGTCATACCATCAATGAGCAGATGCCTTTCGAGGCATTGGTCGGCGATGGCCTGGTCACACAGCGCAAGGCCCATGCCTTGATGATGATGACGGCAGACTGCTTACCTGTGGTACTGGGTAATGCTGAAGGCACTGAAGTAGCCAATCTGCATGCGGGTTGGCGTGGGCTGGCAGGCGGTATCGTTGAAAATACCATTGCCGCGATGCAATCCAAGCCTACCTGGGCGTGGCTCGGTGCAGCGATCAGCCAGCCTTGTTTTGAAATTGGCTCAGAAGTAAAAGAAGCTTTCTGTTCCAAATATCCTGAACTGGACAGTGCATTTCAGGCAGGGGAACAGGCCGGAAAATACTATGCGGATCTGTATGCGATTGCGCGTTACATCTTACAGCAGCAGGGTGTTGAGACTGTTTTAGGTGGCGATCAGTGTTCATATCGTCAGGCGGATGAATACTTTTCCTATCGCCGTGAAGCCAAAACCGGACGCATGGCAACATTCGTGTTTATGGCATGAAAATGTTAAACTTGATTGAAATTCTTGGTTTTTGATTGTTATGTCCCTATCTTCCCAATCTGTTGCGATTGTTTATCACAGTCCTTATGGACACACGGCTAAAGTGGCAAACTTCATTGCCGAAGGCGCACAAAAAACTGGTGTCCAGGTGCATATGATGAATGTGGAACAGGTGGATTGGGAGGTGTTGGACGCTGCCGATGCAATTGTATTTGGCTGTCCGACCTATATGGGTAGTCTGACTTCTGCCATGAAGTTATTTATGGAGCAGTCGTCCAAGCGCTGGCTGGCACGTAGCTGGCAAGGCAAGCTGGCAGCAGCCTTTACCAATGGTGGTGGCTTAAGTGGGGACAAGCTGGCTGTCTTGCAGCAGATTAATCTGTTTGCGATGCAACATGGCATGTTGTGGTCAGGTCTACCGTTAATGCCGACAGGTCGTGCCACTACCGATCTGAATCGTATGTCGAGCTTTCTGGGTCTCATGACCCAATCTGATAATGCGCCTGTTGAAGTGACACCACCGGAAGGGGATTTACAAACCGCGATCTGGTTTGGTGAATATATTGCCTTGACACTGGCCCGTCTGAATCTGAAAGCCTAATTCGATCCATAAAAAAACCTCCATTAGTTGGAGGTTTTTTTATTGCTGGCATTATTTATGGAAAATACGCGCTTTATCACGTTGCCAGTCACGGTCTTTTTCAGATGCACGTTTGTCGTGTAACTGTTTACCTTTTACCAACGCAATTTCCAGCTTGGCATGCGGGCCTTTCCAGTAACAGGCCAGTGGTACACAGGAATAACCTTTCTGGTTGATCGCGCCCATGAGTTTTTCAATTTCACGGCGTTTCAGCAGCAGTTTACGGGTACGCGTTGCTTCAGGGACAACATGGGTAGATGCACTCAGTAAAGGCTGAATCTGTGCGCCGAACAGGAACGCCTCACCATTTTTAAAGGTGATATAGCTCTCCACAATACTCATACGACCGGCACGCAGGGATTTTACTTCCCAGCCTTGCAAGGAAAGCCCAGCTTCAAATTTTTCTTCAATAAAATAATCGTGACGGGCACGTTTGTTCAGAGCAATCGTTCCGCCGTTATTTTTTTTAACTACAGTTGCTTTCGCCATAATCAGACACTTCCAAAGTTACAGCTATTGTACCGTAACTTTTATTGAGTTGAAGTGTTTAAATTGATGGAGTTTCTTCACTAAAAAATGAAGATTTTGTTAAAATGGAAACTTACACAATAAACAGAGTACAAATGGATGACTAAAACTCGTGTAATTTATCCGGGAACTTTTGATCCGATCACCAATGGCCATATTGATTTGGTGGC
Source organism: Acinetobacter sp. YH12108 (assembly GCF_013419055.1). Taxonomy (NCBI): domain Bacteria; kingdom Pseudomonadati; phylum Pseudomonadota; class Gammaproteobacteria; order Moraxellales; family Moraxellaceae; genus Acinetobacter; species Acinetobacter sp. YH12108. The sequence continues at coordinate 34,349 of NZ_VPAW01000005.1, forward strand.
CCGCGCAGCAAAAATGTTTGATGAAGTTGTAGTTGCAATTGCAATCGGACATCATAAAAACCCGGTATTTAGTCTGGAAGAACGAGTTGAACTGGCCCAAACGTCATTAAGCCATTTGAACAATGTTGAATTTGTAGGATTTGATGGCCTGCTGGTGAACTTCTTCCGCGAGCAGAATGCCACAGCGGTATTGCGTGGTTTACGTGCAGTGTCCGATTTTGAGTATGAATTCCAGCTGGCCAACATGAACCGTCAACTGGATTCTCATTTTGAAGCGGTGTTTTTAACTCCTTCAGAGCAATATTCTTTTATTTCATCCACATTGGTGCGTGAAATTGCTCGTTTAAGAGGTGATGTGACCAAGTTTGTTCCGCCAAACGTGGTTGAAGCCTTTGAGCGTAAACTTCAACAAGGTTGGTAGAGTGTCTTTATATATCACCGATGAATGTATCAATTGTGATGTCTGTGAACCTGTCTGTCCGAATGAGGCAATTTTTATGGGTGACGTCATCTATGAAATTAACCCGGACTTATGTACAGAGTGCGTCGGGCATCACGACAAACCACAATGCCAGTTATTCTGTCCTGTGGACTGTATCCCGCTTGATCCGAACCATGCCGAGACGCGTGAGGAGCTTCAGGCCAAGTATGAAAAACTGACTGCTCAAAAAACATCAAGCAATTAGTCGCCAGATTTGGTACTATGCGGCTCGAAGTGAGCCAGACGATCGCTGCTGTGGAGATCTCCGTGATTGAAGCAGGGGAGGAAAGTCCGGGCTTCATAGGGCAAGGTGCCAGGTAACGCCTGGGCGGCGTGAGCCGACGGAAAGTGCAGCAGAGAGTAGACCGCCTTCATTATGGTTCTGAGTAATCGGAATCGGAGGTAAGGGTGAAAGGGTGCGGTAAGAGCGCACCGCATGACTGGTAACAGTTCATGGCATGGTAAACCCCACCGGAAGCAAGACCAAATAGGGATCCTTTAGGCATGGCCCATGCTGGATCCGGGTAGGTCGCTTGAGCGTATGAGTGATTGTACGCCTAGAGGAATGATCGTTCTCGACAGAACCCGGCTTATCGGCTCACTTCACCAAATTTTGATCAATCAGCACAATATGGGCTTGACGTTCTAAACAGAAAAACCCATAATGCGCGCACAGTTTAAGGCTATGTAGCTCAGTTGGTTAGAGCACCGCACTCATAATGCGGGGGTCACAAGTTCAAGTCTCGTCATAGCCACCATATTCTGAAAAAACCCACTCCGATTGAGTGGGTTTTTTTATGTCTGAATATTTTAAATTAACGATAGATAAAGCGGCACATGCCAGCACGCAAGGCTAATGCACCGTGCATATATACGCCACCGAGCCAATACGGCACATTGAAAATGTCGCTATGACGATATTTTACCAATCCAAACTCTGTCAGTAGTCCTTCAAAGAACATCCCGCCAATTGCCAGTGTAATCGCAACAATGAGTAGCCATAAACGCTCATAACTGAACCCCCAGCGAATCAAGAAGCTGATATAGAAAATCCAGCATAGCGCCACAGGATCAAAATTACCAAAGCCACTCAGGATATACACGAGGGCAAATAGGGTTAGCGCTTCGACCAGTGTCTGGGTGTTTTCATGGTGACAGCTTAAGGTAGAATTAATCCAATGCTTTAAGGTATCAGCTAACCAGAGATAAATGAATGCCATGCTGCAAAAGGCAATAAAGAATCCGGGAAATACCCACCATGCCTGACTGAAAAATTGTGAGTCTGGATAGCTTAAAGTTTGAGTATAGACATGAATGGCATCGCAAAGTGTTGCGACAATAGCAGCAAGTAGAGCTAGGATAAAAATGCCTGAATACTTTATTGTACGGGTCATGCCGTGTCCTGATTATTTTCTTTAGTTTCTAATTTGTTGAAGTTATAGATGAGTTGAAGTGGAAATACTATGGCTGAAAAATAGGGGTGAAGTTAGGAAATGATAAAAACAGTGTATTGAATGCTAAGTTATTTATATTGATCAGAAGAGTGATTTCAGTTTCAATAACGATATAAAATAATCCAAAAATAAATTATGAAAATTAAAAAAATAATTTTGCTCTTTTGGCTGGTGATTTTCAGCGTCCCTCTAAATGCAAATGAACCTGTCAAATCCCTGGTTTTTAAAGCTGTACACATTTCTCAAGCACAAATACAAAATATCTGTCAGCAGTTAAACCCAGCCTGCAAAAGTGAGGAGGTAATAGTGTGGTCAGTCCAGATGGGGGCGAATAAATATTATTATCTGATTGATCAAAAGTTAAGAATCGTTCAGGTCTCTAAAGAGCAGGGTGAATATAGAATAGATGATCATTGGAATTTAGCTAAATATCAGAAAGCTCATGCAGTTGAAGAAGATGAAATAGCTACAGAATTTATCCATCCAGCTTTATATCCGTTGAATCGGAATAATTATGCAGTCGCTTTGGTATCTAGTTTTTCTGCAAGCTATTCAGGTGGAGGGCGAGGCGAACAAACCGCACAGTTCATTCAATTGTTACCTCAAGGAAAAACTTATCAGGTTCTTAAAGATATTCCTTTCTATTATTATGAACGGATTAAAGCATGTTTTAGTGAACAGGATTATAAAAAATATACTCACTGCCATGATGAACAATCCACCTTACTTTCGATCACTTACGAAGATATTGGAAAACCCTTTTATCAATGGAACTTAATTTATAGTGAAATAGATTGGCCTGCACACACGAATAGGAAAAGGGTACAAAAGAGGACAGTCAATGTTATTCCATCTCCTTAAGAGTTTCAAAACAGCGAATCAATGCTGCTACATCATTTGTCTGCAACTGCTCGCGCATCTTTAAAAACTGCTTTTCATCCAAGTCATAGAGTTTAAATGAAAGCAGTTTTTCTATATCTTCTTGTGGAAATCGATATTTAATAATTTTCGCTGGTACGCCGCCAACTATTGCATAAGGCGGCACATCTTTGGTCACGACTGCACCTGTAGCAACGACAGCACCTTCACCGAGTGTCACGCCTTGCATAATCATGGCGCGTGAGCCAATCCAGCAACCATCACCAATGACAGTATCGCCAGCAGGCACAAAACTACGTGTATCGAACGGAAATGCTGAAATCCAATCCGTGCGGTGTAATTGGTTGCCACCCATCATAATCACGCATTCTGCACCAAAACAGACGAAATTACCGATATAAAGCTGGTCAATTGGTTTCTCTGGTGTGGCTGGCTTGTCATGCAGATAACGCACCACACAACGCTCGAAACCTTGATCCCAATAAGCTGAGTAATAGCTGTAATTGCCCTTGATATGAATATTCGGATTCTTCACGGTTTTGGAGATGAATTCGAACTCGCACCAATGGTTCACAGGGGAATTAATCAGTTTTTCAGCCATAACCAAAATACAAAAATAAGGAATACGCCATTATAGCGAATTGGTCTCTAAGCTGGAGAACAATCCCATTCAATAACTGGCCTGATCAGGGTTAAGTTTTACATGGCCTTAGCGGATTGAGGAATACGCGCAATGACTTTGATTTCGAAGTCAAAACCTGCCAGCCAGGTCACCCCCACAGCTGTCCAATTCGGATAGGGCCTTTGCGTAAAAATCTCGTTTTTAACTTTCATAATACTCTCAAATTGCTGTTCAGGATTGGTGTGAAAGGTCGTGACGTCGACAATATCATCGAAAGTACAACCAGCCGCTGCCAATGTAGCAGCCAAGTTTTCAAAAGCTCGTTCTACCTGTTTCTCAAAGTCAGGTTCAGGACTGCCATCTTCACGGCTACCCACCTGACCAGAAACAAATAATAAATCTTCTGATTTGATTGCGGCAGAATAACCATGCTGTTCATACAAAGCATGGCGATCTTGGGGAAATATTGCAGTTCTAGTCATGATAATCCTCGCTCAATATTTAATTTATACGTATTTTAGAAAGCAGTTCAAATCTTCACATACGCTTCGTATGTAAACATAATTGACATACGATGCGTATGTCAATTAAAATTTTTCACAATGCTGATGGAAACAACATATGTCTGTACGTGAACAAAAAATGGCGGAAACCCGCAAAAAACTCATAGAAGTCGCACGTCGTGCATTTGCTGAATACGGTTATGCGGACACTTCCATGGATAAGCTCACGGCAGAAGCAGGGCTAACCCGGGGTGCGCTATACCATCATTTTGGTGATAAAAAGGGCTTATTTGCTGCCGTGGTCGATCAGATTGATTCAGAAATGGCTGAATATGCCGGGCAACATCTGGAGCAGCCTGATGATCTATGGGAGGGATTGATGCTTGAAGGGCGTACCTATATCGAACATGCTTTAAATGCTGAGTTCCAACGGATTGTGCTACGTGATGGTCCGGCAGTATTAGGGGACCCCGCACATTGGCCAAGTCAAAATAAATGCCTGCAGTCGACACGTGAATGCGTAGAACAGTTACTGGTTGAAGGTAGATTAAAACCAGTTGATGCACTTGCTACGGCAGTCTTGCTCAATGGTGCAGCAATGAATGCAGCACTATGGGTCGCTTCTAGTGAGGATCCTGCACAGGTCTTACCTCAGGCTTTACAGGCATTTGAAGCCTTGGCATCTGGCTTCTTAAAATAAAATCGATGGGAATTTCTAGGCTCAATAAAAAACCCCTCATCTGAGGGGTCTTACAGCCTAAAATATCTATTTAAAGATTAGATATATTCAACGCTTACGATTTCGTATTCAACTTCACCTTGTGGAGTTACGATTTTCACATCGTCGCCTTCGTTTTTACCCAGCAGGCCACGCGCGATCGGAGAGTTCACAGAAATCTTGTTGATCTTAAAGTCTGCTTCGTCATCACCTACGATTTTGTAAGTTTTGCGCTCTTCAGTGTCCAGATTCTCAATAGTCACAGTGACACCAAAAACTACACGACCGTTTTGTTCCAGTTCTTTAACATCAATCACCTGGCAAGCGCCCAGTTTACCTTCGATGTCCTGAATACGGCCTTCACAGAAACCTTGCTGCTCACGCGCAGCATGATATTCCGCGTTTTCTTTTAAATCCCCATGCTCACGTGCCTCTGCAATCGCTGCAGTAATACGTGGACGATCCACAGTTTTCAGTTGGTGTAATTCTTTCTCTAAGGCAAGTTTGCCTTCGGGAGTCATAGGATAACGTTGCATAGTTGTCCCTCAGTAATAAAAATGAAAGTCTATAAATGAAAAAAAGCCCGCCACCGAGAAGGTGACGGGACTTCTCAGTAACGAATTAACCTACTGTTAAATCTTGCAAACGATATACATCCATTGGCAATTTAATTGCTAAAGCTTGGCATACAGCATCAGCACCATTCAGGGTAGTGGTATGGTATACCTTACCTTGAAGCGCAGAGCGACGGATCGAGAATGAATCCTGCTGAGCTTGTTTACCTTCAGTGGTATTGATAATGAGGTGAATTTCACCATTTTTCAAGCGGTCTACAATGTTTGGACGGCCTTCGGTTACTTTATTTACACGTTCACATTCAATACCTGCAGCTTTAATCACATCATATGTGCCGCCAGTCGCAAGAATCTTGAAGCCGAAGTCAGCAAGCTGCTTCGCAATACCTACCGCACGTGGTTTATCAGAATCACGTACAGAGATGAATGCATGTTTCACTTCGCCTTCAGTTGGCAGACCTGGTAAACGATCGTTAGAGCCTAGAACAGCTTTGTAGAACGCTTCACCAAATGTTTTACCAACGCCCATTACTTCGCCTGTTGATTTCATTTCAGGGCCAAGGATCGGGTCAACACCAGGGAATTTGTTGAATGGGAATACTGCTTCTTTCACAGAGAAGTGAGCAGGGATAATCTCTTTGGTAAAGCCTTGAGACTCAAGAGATTGGCCAGCCATACAACGTGCAGCTACTTTTGCTAAAGATTCACCGATACATTTAGAAACGAACGGAACCGTACGAGAAGCACGAGGGTTCACTTCCAGAATGTAAACATCATCACCTTTAACTGCAAACTGAACGTTCATCAAGCCTACAACGCCAAGCTCTTTAGCCATAGCGATGGTTTGACGACGCATTTCGTTTTGCACGTCTTCAGACAATGAATATGGAGGAATCGAACATGCAGAGTCACCAGAGTGAATACCGGCTTGTTCAATGTGCTGCATAATACCGCCGATCACCACGTCTTTACCGTCAGATACGCAGTCCACGTCAACTTCGATGGCATCGTCAAGGAAGTGATCGAGAAGAACAGGCGCTTCATTCGATGCTTGTACAGCATCACGTAAGTAGCGTTTTAATTCTTCGTCGTTATACACGATTTCCATCGCGCGACCACCGAGTACGTATGAAGGACGTACAACCAGTGGATAACCCACTTTAGCTGCTTCTGCCATACCTTCTTCAGCAGATTTTACGATGCTGTTATTAGGTTGACGAAGTTGCAGACGTTGAATCATTTGTTGGAAACGTTCACGGTCTTCTGCACGGTCAATCGCATCTGGAGATGTACCGATAATTGGCGCACCAGCTTCTTCCAAAGCACGAGCCAGTTTCAGTGGAGTCTGACCGCCGTACTGAACGATAATACCTTTCGGCTTTTCAGTACGTACGATTTCAAGAACGTCTTCAAGTGTAATCGGTTCGAAGTACAGACGATCAGACGTGTCATAGTCAGTTGAAACCGTTTCAGGGTTACAGTTCACCATGATGGTTTCATAACCGTCATCACGCATTGCCAGGGCAGCATGTACACAGCAGTAATCGAATTCGATACCTTGACCAATACGGTTAGGACCGCCACCAATCACCATGATTTTGTCACGGTTAGACGGATTAGATTCACACTCTTCATCGTAAGTTGAGTACATGTACGCTGTATCAGATTCAAACTCTGCTGCACATGTATCCACACGTTTGTAGACTGGAGTTACGCCCAGATTCCAACGGTGCTTACGGAATTGTTTTTGTGAAATACCCATCAGGTTGGCAATACGGTGGTCAGATAAACCTTTACGTTTAAATGAACGGATATTGTCAGCGTTAAGATCACCAAAACCTAAAGATTTGATTTGTTCTTCAGTTTTAACGATGTCTTCGATCTGGATCAGGAACCAGCGGTCGATGTTGGTTGCCGCAAATACTTCGTCTAGAGTGAAACCGTGACGGAATGCATCAGCCACATACCAGATACGTTCTGGACCTGGAACTTTAAGTTCTTGAAGAATCTTTTCGCGCGCACCTTCAGTACCCACTTCGATTTTTTCATCAAAACCAGTTGCACCAACTTCAAGACCGCGAAGTGCTTTGTTCACAGACTCCTGGAAGTTACGACCAATCGCCATAACTTCACCTACAGATTTCATCTGTGTAGTTAGTGTCGCATCAGCTTGCGGGAATTTTTCGAAGTTGAAACGTGGAATCTTGGTAACAACGTAGTCAATTGCTGGTTCGAACGATGCTGGAGTTGTACCGCCAGTGATGTCGTTTTTCAGCTCATCAAGGGTATAACCAACAGCCAGTTTCGCTGCGATTTTCGCAATCGGGAAACCAGTCGCTTTAGATGCCAGTGCAGATGAACGCGATACACGTGGGTTCATCTCGATGATTACCATACGACCATCTTTCGGGTTAATACCGAACTGAACGTTAGAACCACCCGTTTCAACACCGATTTCACGAAGAACTGCTAAAGATGCATTACGCATCAACTGGTATTCTTTATCAGTCAGTGTTTGTGCAGGCGCAACAGTGATCGAGTCACCGGTGTGTACGCCCATTGGGTCAAAGTTTTCGATCGCACATACAATGATACAGTTGTCGTTTTTGTCACGAACAACTTCCATCTCGTACTCTTTCCAGCCAATCAATGATTCATCGATCAATAATTGGTGAGTAGGAGAGAGGTCGAAACCGCGTTCACAGATTTCCAGGAATTCTTCACGGTTGTAAGCAATACCACCGCCTGAACCACCCATCGTAAATGATGGACGGATAATCACAGGGAAACCGAAGCGCGCTTGAATCTCAAGTGCTTCTTCCATAGATTCAGCAATAGCCGCTTTTGGACATTCCAGACCAATTTTACGCATTGCTTCGTCAAACAGTTTACGGTCTTCTGCTTTTTCGATCGCTTCTTTGGTCGCGCCGATCAGTTCAACGTTGTATTTTTCAAGAATACCGTTGGCATCCAGTGCAAGGGCACAGTTCAGTGCAGTCTGGCCACCCATCGTTGGAAGCACAGCATCTGGACGTTCTTTTTCAATAATTGCTGCAACAGTCTGCCAGGTAATCGGTTCGATATACGTCGCATCTGCCATTGCAGGGTCGGTCATAATGGTCGCTGGGTTAGAGTTCACCAGAATAACGCGGTAGCCTTCTTCACGAAGCGCTTTACATGCTTGAGCACCTGAGTAGTCAAACTCACATGCTTGACCGATGACGATCGGACCAGCACCAATGATCAAGATGCTTTTAATGTCAGTACGTTTAGCCATGATGCTTCCTTAATTACTTCTTAGATGCTTCGATAAGTTCGATGAAATGATCGAACAATGGTGCGCAGTCATGTGGACCAGGGCTTGCTTCAGGGTGACCCTGGAAGCTGAACGCAGGTTTGTCTGTACGATGGATACCTTGGTTCGTACCATCAAACAGTGAGCGATGAGTCACACGCAATACCGCAGGCAAGGTGCTTTCATCCACTGCGAAGCCGTGGTTTTGAGAAGTAATCATCACTGTACCAGTTTCGATGTTCTGTACAGGATGGTTAGCGCCATGGTGACCGTGCGGCATTTTTACCGTTTTAGCACCCGATGCAAGAGCAAGAATCTGGTGACCTAAGCAGATACCAAATACTGGAATTTCAGTTGTTTCAACAATTGTTTTTACAGCTTCAATTGCGTAGTCACATGCAGCTGGATCGCCAGGACCATTTGACAGGAATACGCCATCTGGATTTAACGCAAGTACTTTTTCAGCAGGAGTTTGTGCAGGCACCACAGTCAATTTACAGCCGCGGTCTGCGAGCATACGCAAGATGTTGGTTTTGACACCGTAGTCGTATGCAACCACATGGAATTTAAGTTCAGGTTGAGTAAAGCCTTTGCCAAGTGCCCATGAGCCTTCAGTCCATTCGAAACCGGTCGGATCACAGCATTCTTTCGCAAGGTCTAAACCACTTAAACCACCGAATGCACGTGCTTTTTCGACTGCTTCTTCTTCAGTGATGTTTTCACCCGCAAGGATACAACCGTTTTGTGCACCTTTATCACGCAAAATTCGAGTTAATCGTCGCGTGTCGATGTCAGCAATGGCAACTACATTGTGCTGTTTTAAATAATCACCGAGTGATTGATTCGCACGGAAGTTACTATGTAGTAAAGGAAGGTCACGGATAATTAAACCGTTTGCCCATACTTTATGAATACGACCTGATTCAGCGTCTTCTTCGTTGCAACCTGTGTTACCGATATGTGGGTAAGTTAGCGTTACAAGCTGCTGTGCATAACTAGGATCAGTCAAAATTTCTTGATAGCCAGTCATGGCAGTGTTGAAAACGACTTCACCAGTCGTACAACCCGATGCGCCAATTGAAGTACCTTTAAAGATAGTTCCGTCGGCAAGGGCTAAAATTGCTGGGGTGCTCAAACCAAAGCTCCTGAAATTTAGGCTGTAAAAAAGCGAGTAGACGAAAAAAAAGGAAGGTTAATTTTTAAACCTACCCTCCTATGTCTGCTCGCTTGAACTTAACACGGCATTATACGCAGAACCACCCCCCAAGTCCAATAGCTTTACAGCAAAAGTATGAGATAAATGGCTTGCTTTTTGCTTGAAAGTCTGTTTTACGAACAACGTAAAAAAATGTAAGCAATTAAGAATTGTCTAACAAATCAAATCTTAATTTTTATCAAAACTACTAATATGGATGAGTCGTAATATAACTATAGGAATAAGACACATGACTACAGCAGCGAAATCTTCCCAATCCAAGAAAAAGATCAATACCGTGGTTTCAGAAACGACTGAACAGCTTGAAAAAGTAGCAGCTGAAGCCAAAGAACAGGTGGTGGAAACCATCGAAGAAAGCAAAGAGAAACTTGAAGTCGAAGCGAAACAGCTGGGTGATACTGTGCAGGAGCAGTTACGTCAGTTGAAACAGGATCTGTTGCAACGGATCGATACTTTGAAAGAGCAGTTATTTGGTTCGCAAAAAGAACTGACTGAATTAACCAGCTTTATCAAAACCGAATTTACTGCAGTCATTGAAGACTTATCCAATATGGGTAAGGAACTGAAAGAAGATGTCAGCCAGATCTCGACCAAACATAAAGAGCATCTGACTGGTACATTCAAGCGCTCAAAAGACAGTACCATTGAAGTTCTAAAAAAGGTCAAACCCATGGTAAAAGCTGAAAGTTCAGAAAAAAGCCCTGAGCTGAAGAGTTAAGGGAAGCCGCTGATTTAAATTGCATGAAAGGAGAACTGGATACGTTCTCCTTTATCTTTTTGAGGCAAAACGGACTCACAATAATAATGAAAGGGGGTCACGATGCAGCAGCATTATTTTGTAGGTGTACTTTGTTTACTGACGCTGATTATGATGCTTAATCTGGAAAGTTGGTTGATGCGTGCACTTTATCTCGGTGTGATGATGTTATGTCTGGGATTCTTTGGACTAACTTTTGGCACGATTATCCTGATCATCTTCACGTTAACTGTAATTTTTTATGCCGCGGTAAAATCAGTGCAGGACAATTACCGCTTACATCACTAAAATGTCGAAAACAATTAAAATGAACTCTTAGTCTATCAGCTTAAATAACGTTTAAATCATTATCAAAATAGCCAGCCCTAAGTGTTGAGAGCAGGCTAATTATTTCAATTTAATATTGACCTGAATCTACGTAGAGAAAATACAGAAAAATATTTTCTTCAAGCTATAACAGCGAACTTTGAGCGGATGAGCCGGAAAAGCCCATAAAAAAACGTGAGACTTTAATGCTCACGTTTTTTAATATCTTTGTTATCCAGCAAATGCTTTTAATCTGCATTAAAAGACATGCAGCCAATCCCGTTTATTGTGGAAGTCTGCTTCTGGGCTGCTGTGCTGCATCGCAAAGTATTGATCACCTTGTGAGGTTTTTAATACTGCTGTCAGACCAATAAACAGGTCTGCCCATTTAAGTTTATGCTCAACCATAAACTCGGTCAGATCCAGACTGACATTCAGACCATAATGGGTACGTTTAAGCTGATTCAGTTCGATATCGTATGCAGCAGGTGGCGGCATATCTTCCGGATAGCGATATTCCTCAAACTGATAGGCTTGCCAGGCCTGAGAAGGAGAGAGATTGATTTCACGATAATAATCTTCACCCTGAACCCCGATAAAGATTTCAAAGCAGGTCTGTTCCCACAAAAAATTACGACGGGGATGTGCAGTAACCATTTCTGGCCACAGCACGTACTGGTTGGGATCGCGCAACCAAAATCCGACATTCAAGCTGCATGGATTTTGCTGTTCGATGGCACCGACCAATGAGATTGCCTGAAAACGGTGATCAAATGCGCTGAGTTCGTAACTGGCCATAAATCCTGTACTTAGTTAGAAAGATGGGCAAAACGGACAAGATTGGATAACTTCTGGTTTTGCTTTGGAGCTTTCTTGTAAAGCAGCGCAATTTTACCAATAGTTTGTACCACTTCAGCACCTGTAGTTTCTGAAAGTTCAGCAATGAGTGCTGCACGTGCTTCACGGTCTTCAGCCACCACTTTTACTTTAATGAGTTCGTGATCATTAAGGGCACGATTTAGCTCTTCAACTACAGATTCAGTTAAGCCTTTGTCACCAAGCATTACAACCGAGTTTAATGCATGTCCAATTTGACGTAAACGCTTACGTTCCTGAATAGATAAAGACGCCATGAGAGATAACCTGATTTTTAAAACGGCTTAGTATAGCAAAAGCGAAAAACAAACGCTGTAAATTCTCAGGAAATAATCACTTGTAAATAATCGCAAATTACACCGGAATACTCAGATTTAGATACACATGTATACTGCAAAAAATGTGTTTTTCCCGTACAATGAATCATTAGAAGTTTTTTTTATTTAGAGAGTTATGGCAACACGCATTACCAACCAAAAGTTATCTAAAAGTAGTCGTGCGTGGATGAGAGAGCATCTTGATGACTTTTATGTGAAAAAAGCACAAAAAGAAGGTTATCGTGCCCGTGCTGCGTACAAGTTGCTAGAAATTCAGGAAAAATACGGCATTATCAAACCCGGCATGACTGTAGTGGACTTGGGTGCTGCCCCAGGAAGCTGGTCCCAGATTGCCGGAAAACTGGTCGGTGATAAAGGTCTGGTGATTGCATCAGACATCTTGGAAATGGATGCGCTACCTGATGTGACTTTCTTGCAGGGCGATTTCCGTGAACAAGAAGTATTCGATAAATTGTTAAATATTTTAAACGGACGCACAGTAGACGTTGTAATTTCAGATATGGCCCCCAATACATCAGGTAATAGAGCTGTAGATCAACCACGTCAGATTTATTTATGTGAACTTGCTTTGGATTTTGCCAACAAGGTACTTGGTCCGAAAGGACAGTTTGTAGTGAAAGTATTCCAGGGTTCAGGTTTTGATGAATTTCGTAAAGAAGTCGTCAACAGTTTTGATGTATTGAAGACGATTAAACCTGCTGCATCACGTGCCCGTTCGAAAGAAGTGTTTCTGGTCGGACAGGGACGCAAGAAGGCTTTGAAATAAAGTTTACTTGCCAACACGTTAAAAATTGTGCATTTTGTAGGTTTTTACATTATTGCAAATTGATTTGCAGCTTATTGATTAAGGTCACCCTTCGAGGGCATGATCAAATTAGATTGGAATGGGAAATAAAGCTTTGAGCGATCTTTTTAAGAATGCCGTATTGTGGCTCGTGATACTGGGTGTGCTGGTGTTAATCTTCAGCAACGTCAGTGACCGCAATCAACCGACTACAATGAACTATTCGGAGTTTGTTGCCGCGGTCAATGCTGGCCAAATTAAACAAGTTACAATTGATGGCGAAAGAATTCGCGGTGAAAAATCAAACGGTTCAGAGTTTGAAAGCATTCGCCCGGCAGTTCAAGACCCAGAACTGATGCCAAGCCTGATTAAAAATAATGTAGTCGTTGAAGGTGAAGCGCCTCAACGTCAAGGCTTGCTCATGCAATTGCTGATTGCAAGTTTCCCTGTACTTCTAATCATTTTGTTATTCATGTTCTTTATGCGCAACATGGGTGGCGGTGCAGGCGGCAAGAATGGCCCAATGAGCTTTGGTAAATCTAAAGCGAAAATGCTATCTGAAGACCAGATCAAAGTAACATTTACTGATGTTGCGGGTTGTGACGAAGCAAAACAGGAAGTGGTTGAAATCGTTGACTTCCTGAAAGATCCTGCAAAATTCAAACGTCTGGGTGCGACTATTCCTAAGGGCGTCCTGATGGTAGGTCCTCCAGGTACAGGTAAAACCCTGCTGGCTAAAGCCATTGCGGGTGAAGCAAAAGTTCCATTCTTTAGTATCTCAGGTTCTGACTTCGTTGAAATGTTTGTCGGTGTCGGTGCATCACGTGTACGTGACATGTTCGAACAGGCAAAACGTCATGCGCCATGTATCATCTTCATTGATGAGATTGATGCAGTCGGTCGTCATCGTGGTTCAGGTACCGGTGGTGGTCATGATGAACGTGAACAGACTCTGAACCAGATGTTGGTAGAGATGGACGGTTTCGAAGGCAATGAAGGCATTATCGTCATCGCAGCAACTAACCGTGCTGACGTACTGGATAAAGCCTTACTTCGTCCAGGTCGTTTCGATCGTCAAGTAATGGTAGGTCTGCCAGATATTAAAGGTCGTGAGCAAATCCTGAATGTACACTTGAAGAAACTTCCTTCTACTACTGGTGTAGATGTCAAAGTTCTTGCTCGTGGTACGCCAGGCTTCTCAGGTGCACAGTTGGCGAATCTTGTAAACGAAGCGGCATTATTTGCTGCCCGTCGTAACAAGAACACAGTCGATATGCATGACTTTGAAGATGCGAAAGACAAACTGTACATGGGTCCTGAACGTAAATCGATGGTACTTCGTGAAGAAGAACGTCGTGCTACGGCTTACCATGAAGCAGGTCATGCGATTGTGGCAGAAATGCTTCCAGGTACAGACCCTGTGCATAAAGTTACCATCATGCCGCGTGGCTGGGCATTGGGTGTTACCTGGCAGTTGCCTGAATTTGACCAGACTAGCCATTATAAAGACAAAATGTTGAATGAACTTTCAATCCTGTTCGGTGGTCGTATCGCAGAGGAAGTCTTCATTAACCAGATGTCGACTGGTGCTTCGAATGACTTTGAACGTGCAACTAAAATGGCACGTGCAATGGTGACCAAATATGGTATGTCGGACAAGTTAGGCGTCATGGTCTATGAAGATGACTCTCAACAGTCATTTATGGGTAGCATTGGTACCCGTACGATTTCTGAGGCAACCCAACAACAGGTAGATGCGGAAGTTCGTCGCATCATTGATGAGCAATACAAGGTTGCACGCGATATCCTTGAAAATAACAAAGATATTGCCCATGCCATGGTGAAAGCGCTGCTTGAGTGGGAAACAATTGATCGTGAACAGATTCGTGACATTATGGAAGGTCGTGAGCCAAAACCACCTAAAGTTTATGTTTCAGACAATCCAGTGATTGATGTAACACCGACTGATGGTCCAATGACTCCTCCGCCATTACCAGCGAACTAAGTTAACAATTAAAACCACCTTCGGGTGGTTTTTTTATGGCTATTGTTTTATCATATCTAGTTGAATGCTATAGTCAATTTATAAAAATCAATGAGTAAAAATAAGAATGAATTTACCTGTTCTGGAATCCAGTATTTATCAGCTACGTTTGGAGCCACTGAGCTGGGAACATTTTGCAGACTTAGAAAATGCATGTGCCGAAGGGGACTTGGGGGAAGTGTTATATAATTCGGTACCTTACCTACATAAACTTAAACACTACTTTACCCAAGCTTTTGAACAGCAGTCCAAAGGTGAAAGAATGGCTTTTGCCGTGATTGATTTAACTTCAGACCGAGCAATCGGCACCACCAGCTTTCATGATATCAAGCCGGAAATTCCACGTGTTGAAATTGGCTTTACCTGGTATGCCAAACCTTATCAACGAACCTATGTAAACCGGGTCTGTAAATATCTTTTGCTGCAGCATGCATTTGAAGAGCTGAATGCTCAAGTGGTAGGCTTTCGGACTGATCATCTGAATCTTAAAAGTCAAAAAGCTATTGAAGCTCTGGGTGCCAAACAGGATGGCATCATTAGATGTCATATGCTGCGTAAAGATGGCGTGACACTCAGAGATAGTTATATCTATAGTATTTTAAAAAGCGAATGGGTTGATGTAAAAGCGTTACTGCAATCCAAGCTGATGCAATATTCCAATAAGAACTATTTTGAAATCTAGCTATTGAATAGATTGAGCTTTGCTTTATTGATCTTTCCATAAGACAATACCGGGGTTATTGTGAACTAGGATTGAACCATGCAGCTGAAGCCACTACGACCACAGATCTGGACTTTCGGTCATTTGAAACTGGATTTGTCTCAGCCGCATGTGATGGGAATTTTAAATGTGACTCCGGATTCCTTTAGCGATGGGGGGCTGCACAATCAGAAAGATCAGGCAGTAGTAAAAGCCCTGGAAATGATTACTGATGGTGCCACCGTAATTGATGTGGGTGGTGAATCTACACGTCCAGGTGCATCAGTCGTGGAAGTTGAAGAAGAAATCCGTCGTGTTGTGCCTGTAGTTGAAGAACTGGCCAAGCATGATGTGATCATCTCGATTGATACTTCACAGCCAGAAGTGATTAAAGCAGCCGTGAAAGCGGGTGCACATATCTGGAATGATGTACGCGCGCTCACTCGTCCACAAGCGTTAGAGACGGCAGCAGAACTGAATATTCCGGTGATCATCATGCATATGCGTGGTGAGCCGACTACGATGAATAATCTGGATCAGTATGATGATGTGACTCAGGATGTGATTCGGGAACTGTCACAACGGGTTCAAGATGCTCTAGATGTGGGTGTTAAAGCTGAACATATCATGATTGATCCTGGTTTTGGATTTGCAAAAAATGCCCAGCAAAATTTAAAGCTGTTGCAAGAGTTTTATAAATTGACAGAAATGGGCTATCCGATTTTGTCTGCTTTATCCCGCAAACGTTTTATTGGTGCTGCTCTGAATGGTGCAGAACCACAAGCACGTGCAGTAGGTTCGGCTGCGGCGCATTTGCTGAGCATTCAGCAAGGTGCCAGTATGGTTCGAGCACATGATGTCAAGGTAACAGCAGACGCCATCAAAATCTGGAAAGCTATGCAAAATGCCTAAATCTGGGCTGAAAGACATATAGGAGCACAAGCTGTTTGGCTTTTAAACAGCAATGTGCTATACAGGCACGCTTAAGTTAGATTGTCATCTTTTAGAGTGCCTGTAATGTTTGCAGATTTACTTCTCCCCATGTTCGATGATGAATATTATCCCGATATTCTGGTTGCAGAAATCAAGCAACACATCGAACGTTTTGCTTCAAAAGTATCTAAATCCGGTTTATCAGATCAGGATGTATATCAGCTGGCCCATGAGACTGTGGCAGACATCAATGCCATGAAGCCACAGTTTGAAGATCTGGACTCTTCTCTGGATGATACTGCCGCAGACTATATTGCCGAGGCCATGATGATGGTCGTGCAAGAGCAGGGTCTGTTTGATATTGAAATGGAAGAACTGGTCGTTAATCGCGAATGGTAAAAAAAGCCCTGTTAAACAGGGCTTTTTTTTAATAATCTGAAAATACGTCTTTTAAATTTTTATAATGAATTTCATCCAGTAATTTCTGCTCTTCCAGCATGCAGCTATGATGCAAATCCAGATAATACTGTTTTAAATCTTTTTGATAAGGCACCGGTTCCGGCTCTTTGCTTTGCGATTGCTGATAAGACCAGTAAGCCAGCTGACGGATTTTCTGCAAACGTACCAATAGGGTGCTGCGAGTCGAAACTCTAAAGCAGGGCTCAACTAAAACCGGAACGAGGCTACTGAAAGCAAGCAGGGCCAAACAAGGCAAGGTAATAAATGCTGAGTGAAAATACTGATAATTTATAAATGACAGAATCGCAATCAGGGTTTGCATATACAGGCAGAGTTGCAAACGCTTGGCATAGCGAACAGAACTGTATTTCGCCTGAAACTGGGCGCGCCAGATATAAGGATAGAGCATGCCGATCATTACAATAGTACCTGCACTAAGCGCCTGATATTTTGAAGTCACAAAGTCAGGGTAAAACGGCAGCGAAAAGCACAGGCAACAAAATCCTGTGATCATGATCAGAATACCAATACGTAAATACAGATAGAGATCAGTGGTCTGGTTCAAATATTTATAACGGCCATAGCTGAGGCTGCAAAAGAATGCATCAGGATGGCGTAATTGCAATCTGGCTAGATCAAAAGAACGGGATGCAGACATGGGAAGGGCACATTCTATTGGTGATAATCACGCATAAAAAAAACCAGCTGAATGCTGGAGATTTTCATTGCACCATTCTAATCAGAATTAAAATGGTGCCCGAGGCCAGACTCGAACTGGCACGCTTTGTGGGCGGGGGATTTTAAATCCCCTGTGTCTACCGATTTCACCACTCGGGCATGTGCGCAATAATAGAGGACGAAATAAAGCTTGGCAAGTAAATTTCAATATGTTTGCTTTATTTTCAAGCAATTCAGTAGTTTAAATTAAAAAATTAAATCCATAGTGCTAGATGATAAGCGTGAGAAGTCATGTAATTTTCTATTTCAGGCCGTGATTCATAAAACATTTACAGGTGCTCGTCCAGATAAGTATCGATATCGATGTATTTAATCTTCTTGCACTGCTCATGTTCCAGTTTAAACAAGCGGGTATGTAAATCCGCATAGTGCTGAAGCTGATTTTTCAATTCTTCATTTGGGGAGGTCGGCTTGGAATGAAAAAATAATTTCAGACGTAGTTTCCAGGTTTGTTGATAAGCCCAGAAACAGATGCGACGTAACTGCTGCAGTTGATATTGTTCAGTGCTATTGGTAGCAGGGCGGAACATATTTTCTTTATAGAACCGTACAAAACCAAAACTGATCCCGAAAAAGAATAGAATCCACATGGTCATACTGCTTTGTAGAAAAACCAGATTCAGCGCTTCCAGCACAATGACTACAGTGAGTTTAATCGGTGTATGTCTTAAAAACTGATAGAGGGAATGAGAAGAGTGCCGGATCTGCTTGATCACTAGTGGAACCACCAGCATCAGAAATAACAGAATAGTCAGAATTGCATAAGCTTGCGCCTGAAAGTCTGGGGCAGTTGATAGCTTAGAGGAATAAACATCTTTGAGAACCAGGCTAATCGGTACAAAGATCATGGCAGCCAGCACCCAGGGAATCAGTTCCTTGAGATCACTTAAAATACCCTTGGTCTTGATCTGGCCATAAAACAGATAATTTCTTTTGAAGGTAGCGGGATAAAGCAGTTTAAGTTGCTGCAATAAAAGATCAATCTGTTTGGTTTGCATGATAAAAAGTAAATAAGAAACTTGCCGCCTACTATAGCCAATTTACGCCAGAATGATAGAGATGATCCGGATTTTGCAATTATTAGAGTTGAAGCTAAAGATTTTAATTTTTTAGTGAGGATTTATGCGAAAATAGTCCATTGCATATTTATTTTTTAGGGACAGTTTATGACTGATCAATCTCCTGCGACGCTAAGCGACATCGAAATTTTAGACATCCTTCAAACCATGAAGAATGATGAGCTAGATACGGAAGCAAAAGAAGTTATTCGTCAGGGTGGTAAAGCGGGTCGTCAGGAAGCGCATAAACAGGCGCTGGTCGTATTGAATCAGTCATTTGAAGAAAAATTTGTTGAAGCAGTTTCTCTGGCCCTGAATCTGAATGAAGCCCAAATCAAAAAAATCCGCTATAAGAAAGACCGTATCCGTATTTTAAAAGCGCGTGGTGTTGATTACCTGGCAATTGATGGTGCGGAAACTGCCTTTGTACTGGCACAGATTGCACAGGCGATTCTACGTGAAGATGCGGTCGTCACTCATGACTTACATAATATTTTCCCATTCTGGAAAGAAGGCTGGCCAATGGTGCAATTTGATAATACCTACAAAATTTTGCAGGAAGATATCCAGATCCATTATCAGGCAGTCCTTGAAGCACTTTTATCAAAAATCTAAACTGAATTGAATATAAAAAAGCACCTTCGGGTGCTTTTTTAATGAGAATAAAATAGGGAAAGCAGCCAACGCACAGGAAAGATAAACAGCCGCCACCAGGTGATGAGTGGATAATAAAAATATTCGCCTATTCTTAAAGTCGAATCAAATCCTTGCCGACGCCGCTCATAAGGATAGGGAGTCAGCCAGATTGAAAGTAAAATGAGCACAATTGCTAGGATCAGAAATACAGGCTGTTGATCTTGCATAAAGAAGAAATAGATTAAATATAAGGCCGAATAAAAACTCAGACAGGCGAGTAGCGCAGCAATATTCATAAAAATCTCATTATTATTGTTTTTGGAATTTTAAAACAATTGAAGAAGAACCAGATTATTCTGATTCTTCTGTCGGTGGCTTTTTCACTTCTAGCATACGTGTAACCAGTAACTGGTCAATCTTGAAATGATCAACATCGACAACTTCAAACTTATAACCCGCATGTAGCACAATATCTGCAGGACGTGGAATCTTGCGCAGCTTGAACATCATAAAACCAGCCAGAGTTTCATAATTCTCTTCATCTGGCATTTCATCAATTTCCAGCGCATGTTTGATGTCTTCAATGGGCGTACTGCCATCAATCAACCATGAATTGCTGTCACGCTTAATGATCTGCTGGTCTTCTTCCAGGGGAGTAACCCAGTCGCCCATCACGGTAATCATAATGTCGGAAAGGGTAATCACACCTACGACCAAGGCATATTCATTAATAACGACGGCGAACTTTTCCTTGGTTGAACGGAAGCGATCCAGTAATTCAGATAGAGTCAGTGTATCTGGAATGGTTAGAACCGTACGGATGGTATTTTCATTTAACTGAAGTAAAGACTGATTATTCAGAATACGAACCAGAATATCTTTGGAGTCGACATATCCAATCACATCGTCGATATTTTCATTACAGACCAAAAACTTGGAATAAGGAAATTCAGCCAGTTTTTGACGAATACTGGCTTCTGATTCTTTCAAGGTAAAGAACACCACATTTTCACGTGTGGTCATACTGGAAGGAACATTACGTTCTTCAAGCTCAAACACATTCTCAATAAAGTGATGTTCCTGTTTCTGTAACACACCTGCCTGAGCACCCGCATCCATTACCGCAGAAATATCCGCAAAGGTAATATTATCATCTCGGATGGTATTCACTTTAAATAAGCGGAACAACAGGTTCGCAATGGCATTGATGGACCAGGCCAGTGGTTTACAGATTTTGATAAATACCTGAATTGGATTAATCACCGAGACAGAAATTTTTTCTGGAGCGATCATGGCCAGACGTTTCGGCATCAAGTCCGCAAACAGAATAAATAATGAAGTAACTGCAGTGAAGGACAGGCTGAACGCAATCGTTTCAGTCCAGGGACCTTGATAAAATCTGGAAAGTAAATTGATGATATAAGGGCGGAAGGCGCCTTCACCTAAAATACCGCCTAAAATGGCAACGGCGTTTAAGCCGATTTGGGAAGCTGCAAAAAAGTCAGCAGAGTTTTCTTGTAAATCTAAAACTTTTTGAGCGCGAATATCTCCCGATTCAGCCAAAATTTTTAATTTGACCTTACGGGCACCTGCAAGCGCGATTTCTGTTAATGATAAAAAACCGGCCCCCGCGATGAGTAATAAGATAATCACGATGTTTTGAAAGAGGCTCACGAATCCACCTGTGGATTAATATGATCTAGCTAAAAATATTTTTAACACAAAAAAAGACTTGAGGTACAAATAAAGCAACTCAAGTCTCTAGAGTATAAGCTTAAAAATGAGCAATTTAGCTAATATTCAATTCAATAATGCGAAAATTGCGAATTATTCATTAAAAATTCACGATTTTCTTCTTCGATCATCTGACGGGCTACATATAGAATCAGCTGACGTAACCAGCGATGGGCGGGATGATGATGCAATAAAGGACACCACGCCATCTTCAATTCAAACTCAGGAATATAGAATGGTGGATCTTTAATGAGTAAGTTCTGGTTTTTGGCTTGCAGACGTGCAATACGGGTCGGTAATGTTGCTACAAGATCGACATTGGCAGCCAGAAGACCAGGCATCTGATAATGACGGGTAAATACCGAAATCTTACGTTTTTGGCCAATACGTTCAAGAGCCTGATCAATCCAGCCGAGACCCGCCTGTTTCTCAGGGTTTACCCCAAAGCCAACGCCCATACCGGTTTTCGATACCCAGATATGCTGTGCATCCAGATAGCTTTTCAGATTCAGGTTGCCCGCAGCCGGATGCTTGTTATTTAACAGGCAAGAAAAGCTGTCACGCCAAACCAGTACCTGATGGAAGCTTTGCGGAATTTCATTAAAACGGTTAATCGCCAGATCAACTTTACCTTGTTCCATGTCACGATAGGACACATCACTTGGGGTTAAGAAGTCGAGAACCACATTCGGTGCTTCTGAACGTAATGCTTTCACCAGGCGTGGTACCAGTGTAGCTTCAGCATAATCTGAAGTCATGATGCGGAAAACACGGTTTGAAGTATAAGGGCGGAACTCGGTACGCGGTTCCAGAATCATGGAAAGATCCGCTAAGGCGTCACGGATACGAGGTTGGAGTTCTAGCGCACGTTCTGTTGGGGTCATACCTTCAGAAGAGCGAATCAGGAGAGGATCATTAAATAAATTTCGTAAGCGACGTAAAATGTTACTCATCGCAGGCTGGGTTACCCCAAGTTGTTCTGCTGCACGCGTGACATTTTTTTCACGTAAAAGTACGTCAAGATAAATGAGGAGATTAAGATCGACCCGCTCCAGATTCATAAAAAAAATACCGAAAATAAAATTATGAAATTATATGGATTATGCCATAACTACTATAGCTTGTGTACGCAACTGATGAAAAAAAGCCCAGCTGATTGTACTGAAATGCCTTTTTGGAGTCTCTTTCACCGCAGATTTTGCCAGCCTGAATCCTTCTCTATTTTTAAAAGCAGAAAGGAAATCTGGCTGCCTCTAAAACGAAAGAAAGGTATTTCTGAAAAACAGAGGGAATTAGCAAATAATGTGCCAGGTTTGATAAAAAATATTTCAACAAATAAATGAAAAATAATTCCTTTGAAATAAGTATTCTAGGTTTTAAGGCTCATAAAATAAACAAAAATTGCTGAAATTAGGCGCTGCTAAAGTCTTGCAAGACTTAAGTCTAATGAATATTTTTTGCTCTTATTGCTGATGTTTTAGACAAAATCCAATTTCAAAAATTCAAAAATAAAATATAAAATACAATAACTTATAAAAAATTGATCAATATATAATTAGACTTTCATCTACATATTTTTTAAATAAATAATGATAATTCTTGCAGAATATTGGATTAATTTTTCGAAGCCCACTAATCTTTAGCTATCCCAACGGATCGTCGAAAATCTGAACAAGTCATTGAGGGTGTGATTTGAGCGGTTCGTTGCAGAAAAATCCTAATATTAATACAGGAATATATCATGACTACATACCAAACAGCGATTGATGCAATCCGCGAATTAAAAGCGAAATTCGGTAACACTTGGGCAGACATCAGTCCTGAAGATGCTGCGCGTATGCAACTTCAAAACCGTTTCAAAACTGGTTTAGACATTGCTAAATATACAGCGGCGATTATGCGTCGTGATATGGCTGCTTATGATGCAGACTCTAGCAAATACACTCAATCACTAGGTTGCTGGCACGGTTTCATCGCTCAGCAAAAAATGATTGCGAACAAAAAATACTTCGGTACAACTGAACGTCGCTATATCTACCTTTCTGGCTGGATGGTTGCTGCACTTCGTTCAGAATTCGGTCCTCTTCCTGACCAATCTATGCACGAAAAAACTTCTGTTCCTGCATTGATCGAAGAAATCTACACATTCTTACGTCAAGCTGATGCGAAAGAACTGAACGACCTGTTCCGCGCACTTAAAAAAGCTCAAGACGCTGGTGATACAGCTAAAGCTGCTGAAATCACTTCACAAATCGACAACTTCCAAACTCACGTTGTGCCAATCATTGCGGACATCGACGCTGGTTTTGGTAACGAAGAAGCGACTTACTTACTAGCTAAGAAAATGATCGAAGCGGGTGCTTGTGCACTTCAAATCGAAAACCAGGTTTCTGACGCGAAACAATGTGGTCACCAAGCTGGTAAAGTTACAGTTCCACACGAAGACTTCATCGCGAAAATCCACGCTCTTCGCTATGCATTCCTTGAAATGGGTCTTGACGACGGTATCATCGTTGCACGTACTGACTCTGAAGGCGCTGACTTGACTCAAAAAATCCCAGTGGTTAAAGAGCCAGGCGACATCGCTTCTCAATACATCAGCTACTTAGACACTCAAGAAATTGATATCTCTGAAGCAACTGAAGACGAAATCCTGATCAAACGTGATGGTAAACTTCACCGTCCTAAACGTCTTGCTTCTGGCTTGTACCAGTTCCGTGAAGGCACTCAGATCGACCGCGTTGTACTTGACTGTATCACTAGCTTGCAAAACGGTGCTGACCTTCTTTGGATCGAAACTGCGACTCCAAACGTAGCTGAAATCGCTCACATGGTTAACCGTGTACGTGAAGTTGTGCCAAATGCGAAACTTGTTTACAACAACTCTCCATCATTCAACTGGACACTGAACTTCCGTCAACAAGCGTATGACCGTTGGGTTGCTGAAGGTAAAGACGTATCTGCATACGACCGCGCTAAATTAATGAGCGCTGAGTACGACGATTCTGAATTGGCTGCTGAAGCTGACGAAAAAGTTCGTACATTCCAAGCAGACGCTTCTCGTGAAGCAGGTGTGTTCCACCACTTGATCACTCTGCCTACTTACCACACAGCTGCTCTTTCTACTCACGAGCTTGCTCAAGGTTACTTCGGTTCTGAAGGTATGTTGGCGTATGTTGCTGGCGTACAACGTAAAGAAATCCGCGGTGGTATCGCTTGTGTGAAACACCAAGCAATGGCTGGTTCTGACATCGGTGACGACCACAAAGAAATCTTCGCTGGTGACAACGCGCTTAAAGCGGGTGACGATGCGAAAAACACAATGAACCAATTCTCTGCTTAATCAGCTCTGAATCGATTCTAAAAAAACCCTGCGCAAGCAGGGTTTTTTTATGCCTAAAATAAAAATAATAACCTTATAAATTGTTGAAATAGCTAGATGAAAGGCAAAATCTTCATATTTTCTTCATGATTCAATTTTATACATATTTTTCTGTGATCAAGCCTTGCATTCTCTAGGCCACTGCCTGAATATCCTTAAGCTGACTCAATAATGCAACGCTTTCCATAATTCATTAAATTCAAAGTGATTCAGACTTATGCTGTCTAAGTTTTTCATTCATCGTCCTATTTTTGCAGGTGTGCTGGCCATTGTAGTCATGGCCATTGGACTTTTTGCGGTGATGAATTTACCTGTTGAACGTTATCCGGATATTGCACCGCCTCGTATTACTGTGGCAACAACCTATACCGGTGCATCTGCAGAAACAGTAGAAGAAAGCGTGACCCAGGTGCTGGAACAGCAAATTAAAGGTATCGACCGCTTGCTGTATTTCAGCTCAAGCAGTGATTCCTCAGGTCGAAGCCGGATCAGCATCAGTTTTGAAAATGGTACCGATCCAGATACAGCACAAGTACAGGTTCAAAATGCGATTAACGGGGTTCTCAATCGTTTGCCAGATGATGTCCAGCGACAGGGCGTGAATGTCTTCAAATCTCTTGGCGATACCCATATGGTCATCGGTTTGTATGATGAGTCACGGCGTAGCAGCAATATTGAACTGTCTGATTATTTGACCACGCATCTGGAACAGGATATTTCCCGAATTGATGGCATTGGGGAAGTGGATGTTTTTGGTTCACAGTTCGCGATGCGCATCTGGCTGAATCCAGCAAAATTGAAACAATATAACCTGATGCCAAGTGATGTGCGGGCAGCGATTGAATCACAAAATACTCAAGTGGCAGCCGGCGCAATTGGTGACTTGCCAACAGTCGATGATCAGTATCTGAATGCCAAAGTCACATCAGGCAGCCGTTTAAAAACAGTCGAAGAATTTGAAAATATTATTGTGAAGTCTGCCCGGGATGGTAGCTTTATCTACTTAAAAGATGTTGCACGGGTTGAATTGGGTGCGGAAAATTATCAGTCATATAGCACCACCAACGGCTATCCTTCTGCCGGTCTGGGCATTTCACTGGCCTCCGGTGCCAATGCAATTGCGACGTCGAGTCTGATCAAGGCTGAAATCGAGCGACTTTCCCAGCAGTTGCCGGAAGGCTATAAAATTGCCTATCCGCGTGACAATACACCGTTTGTTAAAGAATCGATTAAAGAAGTCGTTAAAACTTTATTCGAGGCGGTCATTCTGGTCGTCATCGTGATGTTTATCTTCCTGCAAAACTGGCGTGCCACCTTAATTCCGACTGTAACTGTGCCTGTAGTTTTACTCGGAACCATGGCAGTACTTTATGTTTTGGGACTGAGTATTAATACGCTGACTTTGTTTGCCTTAGTACTGGCCATTGGCTTGCTGGTCGATGATGCCATTGTGGTGGTAGAGAATGTTGAACGTCTGATGCATGAGCAGCAGCTTACAGCCAAAGAAGCAGCGCTGGAATCCATGCAGGAAATCAGCGGCGCACTGATCGGGATTACCCTGGTTTTAACCGCGGTCTTTATTCCCATGGCATTTTTTGGTGGCTCAACCGGGGTGATCTATCGTCAGTTCTCGATTACGCTCGTGGCAGCGATGTCTCTGTCGCTGATGGTCGCACTGATTCTGACACCTGCACTTTGTGCGCTGATTCTAAAACCAAATCCAAAACCTGCCAAGTGGGCGAGTTGGTTTAACCAGAAACTGGATGGTTTGAAGCATCATTATCTGAAAGTTTCTAATGTCACTCTACAACATAAGGCCATTAGTCTGGTGCTGTTTGCCGGATTGCTCTGCGTATTTGCTTTATTTTATCGCGCCTTACCCACCAGCTTTTTGCCGAGTGAAGACCAGGGTATTCTGAATCTGCAAATCCGGCTGCAGGAAGGCGCGCCAATGAAAAACACCATTCAGGTCGGTGAGCAGATTCGTCAGTATTTTCTGGAAGAAGAAAAGGACAATATCGACTTGGTCATGCTACGTTATGGCCGTAACTTCTCAGGTACCGGTCAGAACCTGGCGACCGGTTTTGTTGCCTTGAAGCATTGGGATGACCGTGCTGGAGAAGAAAATACCGCGCAGGCGATTCGTGAACGTGCTATGAAGCATTTTCGCAGTAACCGCGATGCTCAAGTCAATATCAGCATGCCGGCTTCAGTGAATGGTTTAGGGCAAACCGACGGCCTGGATTTCTGGATTCGTGATATTAACGGTAATGGCCGTCAGTATCTGGAAGAGCAGTTCCAGAATATGCAGGCTGGAGCAGCTCAATATAGTAGCTTTGAAAATCTGGATAAGCGTTCCAATCCGGAAAAAGCCGAACTGAAAGTCAATATTGACCAGAAACAGGCGATGGCCAATGGTCTGAGTCAATCCGCAATCAACAGTACGCTTTCAGCGGCCTGGGGGGGTAATTATATTAATGACTTTATTGATCGTGGCCGGATTAAACGGGTGATTATGCAGGGCGATGCAGAATTCCGTTCCAAACCTGAAGATCTGGCGCAATGGCATGTACGTAATGACCTGAACGAGATGGTGCCTTTCAGTAATTTCGCTCAGGTGGACTGGAGTGGGGGTCCTGAGGTGGTCAACCGTTTTATGGGCTATACCTCGCTGCAAATGCAAGCAGATATGGTCAAAGGTTCCAGTTCTGGTGAAGCGATGAAGGATGTCGAAAATCTGGTGGCAGAGCAGGATGGCATTGATGTGGTCTGGAGCGGTTTATCCTTTGAGGAAAAACAATCTAGTAATCAGGCAATCTGGTTATATCTGGTGTCGATTGGTTTCATTTTCCTGTGCCTGGCCGCTTTATATGAAAGCTGGACGATTCCGACTGCGGTGATGTCCGCAATTCCTCTAGGGATTGGTGGGAATATTATTTTCAGTTTTCTGGCAGATTTTCCGAATGATATTTACTTCCAGATTGCTTTGCTCACCACGATTGGTCTGTCCTGTAAGAATGCAATTTTAATCGTAGAGTTTGCGGCATTGGCTCAGGAAAAAGGTAAATCGGTAGTTGAAGCTGCACTTGAAGGTGCTTCACTGCGCTTGCGCCCAATCCTGATGACATCTCTGGCCTTTGGTGCTGGGATTCTGCCACTGGTCTTTGCTTTTGGTGCTGGTGCAGCCAGTCGTCGTGAGATTGGAATCAGTGTTTTTGGTGGAGTGATCTTTGGAACGATACTGGTGCTAATTTTTATTCCATTTATGTACGTTTTAATTCGCCAAATGACGATGAAGAAATCACATACATAATATCAATTGAGAATATAGCATTCTAAAATCCCCGTTATAACGGGGATTTTTTTATCGGAAATAAAAAGGTAAAGATTGGCTTAAGTTTAAGCATGGTGTGAAAATTGCTATAGAAATCATCTATTCATGGCGTGTGCATCCTAAAGATGCATTTGATGGGGATTTCTGATTTATGTTGTCGCGCTTTTTTATTTATCGTCCCAAGTTTGCAGCGGTCATTGCAATTTTAATGATGGCCCTTGGGGTATTTGCACTTCAAAAAATTCCCATTGAACATATGCCAAATATGGATACGCCAGCTTTAGGCGTTTCCGCAGGTTATCGTGGTGCATCGGCTGAAACAGTTGAGCAATCGGTGACCCAGATTCTGGAACAGGCGGTAAAAGGCATTGAAGGTCTGGAAACTTTTCACTCCAGCAGTTCGGTGGGACGGGCCCAACTTACGCTGCAATTTGAGCCAGGAGTCGATCTTGATCAAGCCCAGTTACAGGTTCAAAACGCCGTGAATGGTGTATTGAGCCGCTTACCTGAAGAGACGCAGCAGGGCGGAGTCAATGTTTATAAATCAGGGTATGACCAGTTTGCACTATTAAGTTTATATGATGAGAGTGGGCAGAGTAGCGTTACCGAACTTTCAGATTATTTGATGGTCCACGTCGAACCGCGTTTGTCACGTATTGAAGGTGTAGGGGAAATTGACCTGTACGGTGCAGGTTATGCCATGCGGATTTGGCTAAATCCGCATAAGTTGCACCAGTTTAACCTGATGCCAAGCGATATCCGTAATGCCATTGAAACTCAAAACGCGCCACTGGCTTCAGGCGCAATTGGTGGTTTGCCGACGATGCAGGATCAATATCTCAATGCCAAGGTCAGTGCCGGTTCACATTTAAGCAGTGTGAAAGAATTTGAAAATATCATCGTTAAAACCACAGATTCCGGTTCATTGCTGTATTTAAAAGATGTGGCACGGGTAGAACTAGGTGCAGAAAGTTATAACCACATTAACTATACCAACGGACAGCTCTCTTCAGCTTTATCGATTACTTTGGCGCCGCGGAGTAATGCTATTGCCGTGTCCAAACAGATTCAAGACGTATTAAAAAACACTCAGGCCAATTTGCCACCGCACTACCAGTTGCAAATGACCATGGACAAAACTCCATTTATTACCAGCTCAATTGAACAGGTAGCTAAAACTCTGGTTGAAGCCATTATTCTGGTCATTGTGGTGATGTTTATCTTCCTGCAAAACTGGCGTGCCACGATTATTCCGGCCGTTACGATTCCGATTGTGGTTTTGGCGACCTTTGCAGTGCTGTATGTCTTGGATATGACTCTGAATAGTTTTACCTTATTTGCCCTGATTTTAGCCATTGGTCTGCTAGTCGATGATGCCATTGTAGTGGTGGAAAATATTGAACGCCTGATGCAGGACGAACATCTGGATGCCAAAGCGGCTGCCTTAAAATCCATGCAGGAAATGAGTGGAGCACTGGTCGGTATTACGCTGGTACTTACTGCAGTATTTATCCCGATGGCTTTCTTTGGCAGTATTACTGGGGTGATTTATCGTCAATTTTCCCTCACTTTGGTAGTGGCGATGTTGCTGTCTTTATTCGTGGCCTTGGTGATTACCCCGACATTTGCGGCACAGTTATTGAAACGCAAACATCATCAGGCTCGCTGGGCACAGCGC
This sequence comes from Acinetobacter sp. YH12108, assembly GCF_013419055.1. NCBI lineage: Bacteria > Pseudomonadati > Pseudomonadota > Gammaproteobacteria > Moraxellales > Moraxellaceae > Acinetobacter > Acinetobacter sp. YH12108. The sequence continues at coordinate 63,849 of NZ_VPAW01000005.1, forward strand.
TTTAACCATGGCATGGATCAGCTCAATGCCGGTTATCAAAAAGTTTCAGCTCGGAGCATGCGATTGAAATTCACGATGTTGGCACTGTTTGGTGTGTGCATAATGAGCTTCGGCTGGGTATATAAGCATTTGCCGGAAGGCTTGATGCCCACGGAAGACATGGGCTTTGTTATGGGGCAGATTGTCATGCCGGGCAACGCACCGCGTTCAGAAGTCGAAAAAGTCGGGCGTGAAGTACAAGACTATTTAATGAAACATGAATCAGAACGCATTCAGAGTGTAGGCGTCTGGTATAGCGGCAACAACGTTGGTGTAGGCCCGTATCGTGGGCAGCTCTTTGTGGTATTAAAAGACTGGGCTGAACGTAAAAATCCTGAAGATTCGGTCTTTGCCATTGTCGATCGAGCACAGAAACACTTTGCCAATCATGCCAATGCCCAAATTTTCTTTATGGCGCCTTCCATGTCGAGTAATGGTCGTGTAGTCGATTTCTGGTTGCAAGACCTGGATTATAAAGGAGCTGAATTTTTACAGGAGGCATTTGGCCAGATTGAAGCGCGTGCCCAAGGCAAATCATCGATTGAATTTTTACAGCTGGACCAACCCAAAGAAAGTGCTGAGCTGAATATCAAACTTGATGCAGAACGCGTGTTAAAGCATTCCATTCCTCAGCAAAATGTAAACAGTACTTTGGCCGCAGCGTGGGGTGGAACTTACATCAATGACTTTATTGATCGCGGGCAGATTAAACGTGTGATTATGCAGGGTGAAGCAGAATACCGTTCCAAACCTGAAGATCTGGCCTTCTGGCATGTACGCAATCAAAAAGGTGAAATGCTGTCATTTAACCAGTTTAGCAGTCTGAATTGGCAGGGCGGGCCGAACAGTATTAACCGCTATATGGGCTATAACGCTGTTCCAGTCTATGCCGGGATTCCAAAGGACAAGTTTTCCAGTCAGACCATGCAGGATGTTGAAACATTGGTAGATACTCAGGAAGGCGTGAATCTGGCCTGGAGCGGAGCCGCATTGGAAGAAAAGCGTAGCAGCGGTCAGGCGATTTTTCTTTATGTGATTTCGATTGCCTTTATTTTCCTGTGTTTAACCGCTTTATATGAAAGTTGGACCATTCCTGCGGCCGTGATCAGTGCCATTCCATTGGGCGTAGGCGGCAGTATCTTATTTTGCTGGGTCTTTGGTTTCGCCAATGACATCTTTTTTCATATTGCCTTGCTGACGACAATTGGTCTGTCCTGTAAAAATGCCATTCTGATTGTGGAGTTTGCTGCACAGGCAGAGAAAGCAGGAAAAACAGCTATAGCTGCAGCCTTAGAAGGAGCAAGTTTGCGCTTACGGCCTATTCTCATGACTTCTATTGCTTTTGCTGCGGGAGTGATTCCTTTGATTTTTGCTTCTGGGGTCAGTGCGATCAGCCGTCAGGAAATTGGTGCCAGCGTTTTGGGCGGGGTCATTTTTGCAACTATTTTGGTATTATTCTTTATCCCGTTTATGTATGTGTTAATCCGAAACCTGTTTCGTGTCAAAGCAACAAATAAAGTTATACAAATCAATCAGGAAAATGAGGAATACTCACTCTAGGGCGGGTATGTTTCATACCTGCATGGAATGATGGTATGGGAATGCAGCACCAAGAAAAAATACAGCAACTACATGAGACTCTGCTAACAGGGGAAAATAATATTCATCAGCTTCTGCAAAAGCTGAATATTGCCGATCAGGCCAGAATTTTGTCTGAGCTTGGACCAGCAGAACGCTGTCACCATTTCAAGCAGCTGGAACGTCAGGCAGAAGTACTGGAGTTCTTGCCGCTGGCCATGCAAATCCAGCTGGCCTATCAATTTCCTCTGGAGCAACTGGCCAGTCTGATGGATGCCATGCATTCCGATGACTTCATTGATTTATACAAGCAGATGCCCTGTGAAGTGCAGCAGCAGTTACTTGGCAAATTATCTACCCAGTCGCTACAAACCCTGCGAGAGCTGCATGCTTATCCGGAAGAAACAGCCGGCGCATTAATGAGTTCAGACTTCGTCACGCTTGCTCCCGAACTGAGCATGACGGAGGCGATTGAAACGCTACGTGATATTGCGGGGAATCATGACACTTTATATCTGATCTATATCGTGGATGAGAAACAGCATCTGCTCGGCGTAATTTCCTTAAGGCAAATTATTCAGGCACGGCCGGATGCTACCATTAATGAGGTCATGACCACAGATGTAGTCTATGCCACGGTGGATGAGGATCAGGAGCAGGTCGCCCGTACCTTGGCCTATTATGATTTTATTGCCTTGCCAGTGGTCGACGCGACCCAGAAGCTGGTCGGGATTATTACTTATGATGATGCCATGGATATTGCTGAGGCAGAAAGCACCGAGGATATTTTAAAATCTGGTGCAGTGACGCCTTTGAATGAACTGAGTCTGAAAACCGCACCGATTCTCAGACTGTATCAGAAACGGGTATTCTGGCTGGTCATTCTGGTGTTTGGCAGTTTGCTCTCTGGAATCGGGATTGCCCATTTTGAAGATATTATTTCCACCCATATTGTGCTGGTATTTTTCTTGCCATTGTTGGTGGGAAGTGGCGGGAATGCTGGCTCGCAATCTGCTACCTTGATGGTGCGTGCCTTGGCAACAGGCAATGTGCAGTTTAAGGACTGGTTTAGCCTGCTGGGTCGTGAATCCCTGGTTGCGTTATGTCTGGGTGGAACGATGGCCATTGCTGTATCAATCTTGGGTTATATTCGAGGTGACTGGATGGTCGCCATCGTACTTGCTTTAAGTATGTTAGGTATTGTGCTGATGGGCTGTCTGATTGGCATGAGTTTACCCTTTATTCTCAACAAGCTGAAAATGGACCCAGCCAGTGCATCAGCACCGCTGGTAACGTCGATTTGTGATGCCACTGGGGTGATTATTTACTTGTTTATTGCCTCTCAATTATTGTTTTAAATACCTAGCAATTACAGCTTAAATAGAAAAAATACTTTATGCTCAATTACATCAGCTTCATTTCTGGAAGAACCTATGCCTGATCCCGGACAAAAAAATAAATTGAGCCAACAGGATGTCATTCTTCTGGAGCGGGATCTGGCCAAGTTTGCCAATATGATGGATTCGGTGGTACGGATTCCATTTACCAAGCAGGGCGTCGGGGCAGATGCTGCTTTGAGTACCATTCCGGTAGCTGGAGATATCGCAGGTTTTGTATTGACCAGTTATGCGATTTATAAAGCCCGTCAGATCGGGGTGCCAAGTGAAAAATTAAAGCCAGTCCTGAAAATGGCCGTCATGGATGCTGTGGTCGGCTTTATTCCTGTAGCAGGAACAATATTTGATATTTTTATTCGTCCTAGCCGTAAGGCACTGGATATTGTGCATCAGCATATCCGGGACGAATACCAGATCCGTACCGATCATCATGTGGTACATCCATTTCTGCATGAAAGTTTGGAACGCAGACAACAGCAATCTGCTTTCTGGCGTAATCCTGTGGTGGCCTGGATCTGGATTCATCTACCAGATATCTTAGGAACTTTCTTTTTGATTCTGTTAATTATGGCCATTGGCTGGGGCACAATGCAGTTCTTTCAATGGTTTAAAGCCTGAAGGTTTATAAACCTAAACTTAATAAAAAAGCCTGCAAATGCAGGCTTTTTTCTATCAAGCAATCAATGCGTTGCTTAAGGGCAATCGAGTTGTTGCAAAGCAGCAACACGTTGTTCAATCGTTGGGTGAGTCTGGAACAGTGCCGCCAGACTAAAACCTTGTTCCTGACCAGCAGAAATTGCAAAGGCTTTCATTTCTTTCGGCATAGTATCCGGCATTTCTGATTCCGCCTGTAAACGTAATAACGCTGAAATCATCGCCTGTTTGCCTGCCAAACGTGCACCTGCTTCATCAGCACGATACTCACGGTAGCGTGAGAACCACAGCACGATCGCTGAAGCCATAATACCAAATACGATATCCAGCACAATGGTAATCACAAAATAGCCAATACCCGGTGCCTCACCTTCTTCACGACCGAAGATCGTACGGTCTACAAAGTCGCCAACTACACGGGCAAAGAACATGACAAATGTGTTGACTACACCTTGGATCAAGGCCAGTGTCACCATATCGCCATTGGCAACGTGACCAATCTCGTGTGCCAGTACCGCACGAAGTTCGTCTTTATTCATGCGTTCAAGCAGACCCGTGGACACAGACACGAGCGCATCGTTCTTGTTCCAGCCTGTTGCAAAGGCATTTGACTGATAAGATGGGAAAATACCCACTTCCGGCATTTTAATGCCAGCGCGCTGAGAAAGTTGCGCAACTTCTTGTAATAACCATGCTTCTGCCTGGTTACGAGGGGCATTTGGGTCAATCAGTTCAGTACCGGTTGTTTTTTTCGCCATCCATTTAGACATGAACAGGGAAATCAGTGATCCCACCATACCGAACACAAAACAGATCACCAACAGGTTGCCTAGATTCAAGCCACCCGCGCCATGGTAACTACCGACACCGAAGAGTGACAGGATAATGCCAGCTACAACCAGTACCGCGAGGTTGGTTAGCAAGAACAAACCAATCCGCATCATTGAGAAATCCTCTTATTATAAAAAAATAATCTGATTAGCAAATGAAAATCATTGAAATCAATATGGGGTGAAATGACTAAAAATTCAAGAAAAAAAATGGCCCTGGATCACAAAACACAGCTTTATTTTTTGCTGCATTTTCGCTAAGGCCATTTAGAATCAAATAATTTTGATTTGTTTATTCACTTAAATAAATTTTAGCTGCTGCTGTTGCATTTGCCGTTGCATAAGAACCCATCGGTGCATCGGTATAACTGCCATCAGCATTCATAATAATCTGACGCTGATACTTGGCTGCCTGGATGTGCGAAGTGCTGCTGCTATCATTGGAGTAATTCGCTGAACTGGCAATGATGCGGCCTTCACTGGATGAAGTGCTAGACGTGGTTGTGCTTGCACTCAGGCCATGAGTATACAGATTTTGATAACGGCTGGTCACACGGCGTACATAATCCTGAGTCTCCCGGAAAGGCGGGATTCCACCATATTTGCTGACATTGCCTTCACCGGCATTATAGCCCGCCAGTGCCAGGCTGGTATTGCCATTAAAACGCTTTAATAACCAAGCCAGATATTTAGCACCCGCCATAATGTTCTGATGAGGATCATAGGCATTACTGACATTAAAGCGACGTGCAGTGGCTGGCATCAGCTGCATCAAACCTTGTGCACCCACAGGGGAGCGGGCATGGGTATTAAAGCCGGATTCAGTATGCATGACTGCTTTAATTAAACCTTCAGACACACCATAAGTCTGGGCGGCCTGACGAATGATCGAATCAAAAGCGTTCTTATTCTTGCTATAGCTAGGCAAAACTGACGACTCGCTGCTGCCCCAGTTACTATAGCTATGAATATTGCTATCCGGATAATAAGTCTTCTTTTCGACCTGAAGATGATTATAACGGCTCTTCTTATTGGTCAATAAGGTACTGCCGTTTTTATCACGCAACTGATAGATGGTTTCACCGGCATACACCAAATGACTGCAGCCCAGCATAAGCAAGCTACCGATCAGTTGACACCCCAAGAAATACGTCTTTATTTTCATTGTTTATATTTGATAAATAATAAGCTAGAAAAATTCATGGATGAGTTTAACAAAAAATTACGTAATGCACAGCCTTATACGCTGCATTTATAAACGAGTATGTAAACGGGAACAGCTGTCAATATTTTGAACATTAAAATATTTTTTTTATTTAATTTAAAACCTTAGGGTTGACAGCTTTAAGTTATTGATTTTAATAATAAAATAAATTGATCAAAAAATGATCAATTTAAAGAAAAGCCTTAAATTTTGAGGTGAACAAGTTGTCAAGTCCATTTCAATCCACAAAGTTATCCACAGCTTTTGTGGACAACTGTGGAAAAGTCCAAAAGATAAGCATCTCGCTTAAAAATTGAACTAAATCGTTCAATATATCAATCTAAATAAAACATGAAAATGAAACTAATATGGCATTTGTATGAAAATAAATTCTTTTGATGCGATACGGAACCGAATCAGCTAAAATTGCGCGGTATTTCTATTTATGGGTTATTCTCGTCTATGTACTCGCCAGTTGAATCCGAGCAAGGATTTAATTTCAAACCTGAACTGCCAACAAGCTCTGCCTACTACCGTTTGTTGAAGAAGCTTCGCCGCCAGGTCGGACATGCCATTCGCGACTTCAAGATGATTGAAGACGGCGACAAGGTCATGGTGTGTATTTCTGGTGGTAAAGACAGTTATACCTTGCTTGATATCCTCCTTCAGTTTAAACGCATTGCACCAATCAACTTTGATGTGGTGGCGGTTAACCTGGACCAGAAACAGCCCGGTTTCCCGGAAGATGTATTACCGCGTTATTTAGAAGAAAATAACATTCCGTATTACATCTTGGAAAAAGATACCTACAGCATTACCAAAAAACTGACACCGGAAGGTAAGACTTACTGTGCAGTATGTTCACGTCTGCGCCGTGGTTCTTTGTACGGTTTTGCTCAGGAAATTGGGGCGACTAAAGTGGCGCTGGGTCATCACCGTGATGATATTTTGGCAACATTCTTCCTGAACCTGTTCCATGGGGGCAGCCTGAAAGCCATGCCGCCAAAACTGCTGTCTTCTGACAAAAAGAATATCCTGATTCGTCCATTGGCCTATGTGGAAGAAAAAGACATCATCAAATATGCACAGATGCGTCAATTTCCAATTATTCCATGTAATTTATGTGGCTCTCAGGAAAATCTTCAACGTGCCATTATCAATGACATGTTACGTGAATGGGATAATGCACATCCAAAACGTCTGCACAGCATCTTTGGTGCCTTGCAAAATGTTTCACCATCTCAGTTAGTTGACCGCGAATTATTTGATTTTGAAATTCTGGATAGCCAGCGCGAATTCGATTTCAAAGGCAGCTGTTCAACTGAAGAGGCGGTAGAAGGTGAGAACCGCCGCATCAATATGGTCAATTTGGGCTTTGCAGCGGACTAATCGACCTATATAAAGTTAAGCCGATACAGGCATGGGCTACGGCCTATGCCTGAATCAAAAATAACACAAGATAAGAACTACAAAAATTGAACGGTGCGTACAAAATTCGTTAGCCTTTGCCATAATGATCATGTTATAACAAGTCACAAGCATAATAGCTTCAACCTGATGTCGTCTGGATAGTCGACACAAATGAATAAATAAATTGAGGAAAGATCATGCCTGCTTTTTTAACTGATGATTGGTTTTCGACTGTAGACACGCTCACTGCACAAGCTGGTGATTTGGATTTGCCACCTGCTTTGGCGAATCTGGCAATTAATTTGGTCGTTGCAGACACTACAGGTAATACAGAATTATCTTTGGAAGGTGGCGCGATTAAAAAAGGTTTGTCTCCAAATGCAAAAACAACATTGAACATGGATGGCGAAACCTTACGTAAAGTTTTCCTTGAGTTTGATATGGCGGCTGCAATGCAAGCCTTCATGACAGGTAAAATCAAAGTGCAAGGCGATATGTCTCAATTGATGGCATTACAAACAGCGAAGCCAAGCCAAGCTCAAAAAGACCTGTTCAAGAAAGTTCTTGAAAATACCACAGCTTAATAGTTTTGATCTAAAAAGCTGTAGTAACAAAAAAGCTTACCCTGAGGTAAGCTTTTTTTTATAGCTGAATATCTGGATTCGAAATGATCAGGCTTAAATATTCACCAGCTGTGGAGTGGTCTTGATGTGTTCCAGATAGGCACGAATACGGGTCACGTATTGCAGGGCCTGACGGTAACGACCATTACTGGCTTTATTCTGTTCCAGATAAGCATACAGGTTTACCCAGTTATTCGGATTCTTGCCTTGGGCCTGAATACGTTTTTGCAGCTGATTCACAGCACCTGGGCCCATGTTATAGGCAACTAAAGCAAACCAGTTACGATCCGGATAAGGGATATGTTCATAACGGCTCAGCATCTGGTCATAGTATTTGGCACCCCCATCAATACTTTCGCCTGGATCTGTCCGGTTACTAACCCCCATCGCTTTTGCGGTAGAGCTTGTGAGCATCATCAGACCGCGGACACCGGTGGGAGATACGGAGTTTGGCTTTAGATAGGATTCCTGGTAACCGATCGCGGCGAGCAGGTGCCAGTCCAGATCGTACTGCTGAGCAGATTTCTGGAAGCTTGCCTTGTATGTGGGGAGGCGCTGGTTCAGGTCCTGTTGAATTTCATCCCAAGAATGTTCTTCTACCACATTCTGATTGTAGAAGGATGCAAGCTGCTTGATCGCACCGCTTTGTTTGCCTTGACAGACAAAAGCACTGGCGGTTTGACTCAAGGGATCACTGGCTGATTTAAATACCAGATTCAGATTGGAATTCAGTCCATTACTGGCCAGTGCAGACTCATCACCACAAGTGGCAGAAAAAGCTGTTAAACGCTGTTGTTCAATCGTACCCAGATCAGTGGTGGTCATGGCCAGATTGGCTTTGCCCTGCGCTACCCATTTCAGGGCCGTGGCATTATCCGGAACAGTTTTAAAATCCAGCTTAACATTCAGGCTGTTGGCATAGTTACGAACCAGGTCATAACCAAAGCCATGCTGATGTTGTCCATCCTGAAACACAGTCGTTGGACTTTGAACTGTGACGACGGTGAGTTTGTTGCTATTGACCACATGATCATATTGAAATGTGGTTTTAGTGGCATTGATACTATGAAAGGGGATAAGTGCCGTACTCAGTACCAGTGCTTTTACAGGGAGAGAAGAGATAAAAGAGCTAAGGCAAAGCCTCGACCCAGTGGTTGAACTACTGTGCATGTTGTCTCCGCTACAAGTAATTTATGCCCTAAAAATCACAGCCAATACTAGCCAGAAACTTTTAAAAGTTTGATAAATTCAATAAGGGTTGGGCAGTCATGACGTCATTCAAAAATGACTAAATTGATCGGGAAATATGTAGAAAAACTACATAGATTAAAAAATAAGCGATTCCAAAAGTAGGGTGCATATTAAAGATCAAAAAATGAATTGTCAAATTTTGTACATAATTTATTTTTTAAATGTAATTTAAGTTATTAAATTTATTGAAGAAAAAAATTGCATATTCTGGCTTGTCCTAAAACTCCAAATAAAATAAGCTCTTAATGTCTAAAAACTGGTTCAAAATTGGCAATTAAAACACATGAAATCTAACCTGATTACCCGTGGTGGACACGACAAATTGGTGGCAGAACTTAAAAATCTCTGGCATGAGGAACGTCCTGAAATTACCAAAAAAGTGAACTGGGCAGCCAGTCTCGGCGACCGTTCGGAAAACGCAGATTACCAGTATAACAAACAGCTTTTACGTAAAATTGATCGTCGGGTTCGTTATCTGGGCAAGCGTTTGGAAGAGCTGCGAATTGTCGATTTTTCTCCTGAACAGGAAGGCAAAGTTTATTTTGGTGCCTGGGTCGAAATTGAAAATGAACAGGGTGAGCAAAAGAGCCTTCGGATTGTGGGCGTCGATGAAATTTATGATCATCATCCGCAGCATATTTCGATTGATTCACCCATGGCACGTGCCCTGTTAGGCAAGTCAGTGGATGATGAAGCTGAGGTGATGACACCATCCGGCAAGAAACTCTGGTTTATCAATTCAATTCGCTATGAAAAGCCAGAAAATTCAGAAGATTAATGAAATTGATTTTATTTTGTGCAGTTGATGCAGAGAAATTGGAAAAATATTTGCCAAGCGCAATTTTTATTTATATGATGGCGGCCATGGAAGCGTGGCAGAGCGGTTTAATGCACCGGTCTTGAAAACCGACGAGGGCTTATACCCCTCCGTGAGTTCGAATCTCACCGCTTCCGCCAGATACGAAAACCCCGATCATTGATCGGGGTTTTTATTTTTAACTCATTAAAATGATTTTAAATTTTCATTGTTCAAAATGATGTGAACATTAAGGCTAAATTCATTCTGAAAATAAAAATATCAGCCCCTAAATCTTATGTATAAAATTTTATCTACTCTAAAATTTTCGTCTGATTTTTAACTGAATGAACTGATTTTTACAGAAGTTTTGCGAAAATTTATTGCCAAAAAACAGAAATATTTATATGATGGCGGCCATGGAAGCGTGGCAGAGCGGTTTAATGCACCGGTCTTGAAAACCGACGAGGGCTTATACCCCTCCGTGAGTTCGAATCTCACCGCTTCCGCCAGATACGAAAAACCCCGATCATTGATTGGGGTTTTTTATTGTCTGATCATTGGGGTTTATAGGTCAGACTCAGATGGAAGGCTGCCCTGAATTTCCTGTTGTATCCATGCAACAAATTTTTCAATCAGCGGTGAGCTTTCCTGACTGGAATGGACCAGATAATAGCCTCGTTTCTTTTCTAAGGTCTTACTGGATACCAGCACCAATTCCTGTCGCTTTAATTCTTTTTCAATTAGCATTTGCGGGATCAAGGCCATTCCCATGCCATGGCTAGCCACTACAGCGAGCATAGAAAACAGTTCATGTCGTTGCCCCTGCAAAGGATTTGGGTGTTGGATCTGATGTAGCTTGAACCAGTCTTCCCAGATATTCGGCCGGGTGGTTTGCTGTAATAAAGGGAGTTGAACCAGTTGTTCAGCACTTAAGTCATAGCTGTAGTCATTAATCTTCTGTGCATCGGGAAAATACTGTTGAATTAGGTCAGGTGCACAGACAGCAACTACATCTTCATGCATTAGAAAATGGCTATGCGTACCAGGCCATTGTTCGACCTGTTGAGGTGTTCCTGCATAAATAGCAGCATCGAAAATCTGTTCCTGAAACAGAAAAGGGCGGGTGCTGGTTTCCAGATGTATCGTAATTTCAGGATACAGCCGATTAAAGCTCTGGAGTTTAGGTAATAGCCAGCGAGTCGCAAACGTAGGCACTACGCCCAGTTTTAAAGTACCGCCGCGCCCTTGATGCGTAATGACGTCTAGGGTTGACTGTTCCAGTCCTTTGAGATGCGGAGTGATACTTTTTAAATATTGCTGTCCAGCATGATTGAGTTCTACACCATGCCGCGTACGGGTAAATAAAGCCGTGCCTAAATACTCCTCCAGTTGCTGGATCTGGCGTGAAACTGCACTTTGGGTTAAAAACAGTTCCTGTGCAGCATAGGTATAACTGGCATGACGTGCAGCAGTTTCGAAACAGATCAGCGCTTGCAGGGAAGGTATTTTTCTACGCACTTGTTCATCCTTGAACTTAAAATGGTCAGATATCAATAAATGGTATATCAATCTAATACTACTATACGACTTTGGTATAAAAAATAGGCAAATTAGCTATGAAAATAATTTCTAGAAATAGCGACTTATATAAGGTATGCATAAAGTGCATAGCTGCATGCAAATTTATTGTTTGAACAAGTCATGATTCATGCCTAGAGTCAATCTGAAGGATAAAACAACATCATCTAATAGATAGATGAAGGATTGGAAGGGAATACTATGAATCAAATGGTCGATACTAAGAAAACCAGCAAAGTCTATTTTAACTGGCAGGATCCGTTCTTACTGGAGCAGCAGCTGACTGAAGAAGAACGCATGGTCATGGAATCTGCGCGTGCCTATTGTCAGGGGCAGTTACAGCCGCGTGTATTAGAGCAGTTCCGTCATGAGAAAACAGATCCAACCATTTTCCGTGAAATGGGTGAACTCGGTCTGCTGGGTCCAACCATTCCAGAACAATACGGTGGCGCTGGTTTAAATTATGTCAGCTATGGTCTGATTGCCCGCGAAGTAGAACGTGTGGATTCAGGTTACCGTTCAATGGCCAGCGTACAAAGCTCGCTGGTGATGGTACCCATCAATGAATTTGGTTCTGAAGAACAGAAACAGAAATATTTGCCAAAACTGGCGACCGGTGAATATATCGGCTGTTTCGGTCTGACTGAGCCTGATCATGGTTCTGATCCGGGTAGCATGATTACTCGTGCCAAGAAAGTCGAAGGTGGTTACCGTCTGACTGGCGCCAAAATGTGGATTACCAACAGTCCGATTGCAGATGTTTTTGTAGTTTGGGCAAAAGAAGTGTCTCCTGAAGGCAATGTCGGTGACATTCGTGGCTTTATTCTGGAAAAAGGCTGGGAAGGGCTTTCTGCACCAGCGATTCACGGTAAGGTCGGTCTGCGTGCATCGATTACTGGTGAAATCGTGATGGACAATGTTTTTGTTCCAGAAGAAAACGCATTCCCGGAAATTCGTGGTTTAAAAGGTCCATTTACCTGTCTGAATAGTGCCCGTTATGGTATTGCTTGGGGTGCGATGGGTGCAGCTGAATTCTGCTGGCATACAGCACATCAATACACCATGGACCGTAAACAGTTCGGTCGTCCATTGGCTGCGAATCAGCTGATCCAGAAAAAACTGGCAGACATGCAAACTGAAATTGCGTTAGGTCTGCAAGTGGCATTACGTTTTGGTCGCATGAAAGATGAAGGAATTGCTTCAGTTGAAGGTACTTCACTGATCAAGCGTAATAACTGTGGTAAAGCACTGGATATTGCCCGCTTAGCACGTGACATGATGGGCGGTAACGGGATCTCTGATGAATTTGGTGTGGCACGTCATCTGGTAAACCTGGAAGTGGTCAACACTTATGAAGGTACCCATGATGTACACGCCTTGATTCTTGGTCGTGCGCAAACAGGTATTGCTGCTTTCTCCAATTAAAAGAGAAAACTTTTTCGTGCAGGGTATAGTTTTCAATAGCCTAATCCTGCGTCATTTTCTTACTCCAATTACACTCCTTTGCCGAAGCGATGTTTGACTTCGGCATTTTTTATATCTCTATGTTTGCAAGAATTCATCTAAAGCTTGAGTGAAAATAGTCACATCCCGGTTGACGCGGTATGATAGACAGATTCAGTCATTGGAACAGATTATGAAAATTGTCGCAGATGAAAATCTGGCATTTACCGATTATTTCTTTGCAGAATTTGGCGATATTCAGCATCGTGCAGGAAGAACTCTCACTGCGGAAGATGTAAAAGATGCAGAGGCTTTATTGGTCCGTTCCGTGACCAAAGTCAATGCAGCACTTGTACAGGACAGTCAGATTAAATTTGTCGGCAGTGCTACTATTGGTACAGATCATTTGGACATTGCTGCACTAGAACAACAGAACATCCGCTGGAGCAATGCACCTGGCTGTAATGCACAGGCGGTGGCTGAATATGTGATTACGGCTCTATTATATTTACAACCCCAATTGATCAATGCAAATAAAGAATTCACCTTGGGCATTGTCGGTCTAGGAAATGTCGGTTCACGTTTAGCAACAATGGTCAAACTGCTGGGCTGGAATGTGATTGCCTACGATCCGTTTGTACAGCGCGATCAGGTTCATCAGGTTGAATTTGAAGAACTGCTAAAGAACGCAGATGCTATTTCCATTCATGTACCTTTAACCAAAACAGGTCAGCATCCGACTTATCATTTGATTAATGCTGCTGCACTTAGACAAATGAAGCCTGAAGCCATTTTAATTAATTCGGCGCGTGGGCCAATTGTTGAAGAAGCGGCGCTAATTGCTGATATTCAGGCAACTCAACGTCAGGTTGTACTGGATGTCTTTGAGCATGAACCGGAAATTTCTGAACAGCTACTGAATCTGATTACTTTGGTGACACCGCATATTGCAGGTTATAGTCTGGAAGGTAAGGCACGCGGTACTCAAATGATTTACGAGGCATTTTGCCAGACTTTCGGCTTTGAAATTAAAAAGCAGTTTGAAAGTCAGCTGCCTGTTTGTGAACAGTTTTTCCAGAACCAGGATTTAAAACTGGCGCTGCAACAGCATTTATCCCAGATCTATGATATTGCCCGTGATGATGCCAATCTGCGTGCCTGTTTAAAAGATGGCAAAGTCGATCAGAAAGCATTTGATCATTTACGCAAGACTTATCCTTTACGCCGTGAATGGGCCGCTCATGGAGGGCCAAAGGCATGAGTCAAACTGTATCTTATCAACCGACCTGCGACTTAAAAGCCATTAAAGCGCGTGCCAACATGTATGCCCAGCTCCGTCAGTTTTTTGCTGAACGTGAAGTACTGGAAGTAGAAACACCGATTTTATCTCAGGCTGGTGTGACCGATGTGCATCTGGCTTCGATTCAGGCCCAGCGTCATGTCATGGGTAAATTGAGCACACATTATTTACAGACGTCACCTGAATTTGCCATGAAACGTTTATTGGCCAGCGGTAGTGGGCCAATTTACCAGATCTGTAAAGTGTTTCGGGATGATGAACACGGCCGCAAGCACAATAGTGAATTCAGCATGCTGGAATGGTATCGTCCGGCCTTTAGTCTGAAAGATCTGATGTTTGAAGTGACGGATCTGTTAAATGTGACGCTTAAGGCCCGTTTTGGGGAAATCCGTCCCACTGTACTCAGCTATAAACATGCCTTTATGGATCGCCTGGATCTCAATCCTTTACAGGCCACTTTGCAGCAACTCAAAGATTGCTGTCGCCGGGTAGGTCTCAATCTGGACTTGGGGGATGACCGTTTAGGGTATATCGACCTTTTATTCTCGCATATGGTCGAGCCAAGCCTGGGTTTCGATACGGCTGTATTTCTGACAGATTTCCCACCGGAACTGGCATCATTGGCTAAAACCAGAATCGATGAAGATGGGGAACTGGTTGCGGCCCGTTTCGAGTTGTATATCGAAGGGCTGGAACTGGCCAATGCTTATGATGAGCTGATTGATGCTGAAGTTTTGCGTTCCCGCTTTGAAGCAGATAATGCAGAACGGGCAGTGCTTGGCTTGCATGTCATGCCGATTGATGAGTATTTGCTGGCGGCATTGCCACAAATGCCGGAATGTTCAGGTATTGCCCTGGGTCTTGATCGCTTGCTGATGATTGCAACCAATCAGATGAAATTGGAAAAAGTGATTACTTTCCCTGCTGAAATTTCATAAATTAAATCCACGATTGATCAGCTGGTTATGACTGGCTGATCATTCCAGATGCTTGCGAAATCCAATACTGTAACTGTCAAATCCCAGTCCTTGATAAAAGGCATGCGCAGGATAGCGTTCTTCGCGATTTCCGCTGTTGAGCTGAATCATCTTGAAGCCTTGCTCTTTTGCAATCTGTTCAATAGCAGCCATTAATTGCTTGCCTATACCTTTTCCACGATAGGCCTGATCAATTACAAAAACCTGAATCCTTAAATATCCACCGTCAAATTCCCAGGTGTATTCCTGAATAAAACCGGCATAGCCGATCACATGTGAATCCTGTTCTATAATCAGTGTCTGATAATGACTGTTTTGATGGAGATGCTCCCAACGCTGTTTGATCTTTTCCAGCGTAGAGGGATAGCCAAGCTGAATCGTGAGTTGATGAACGTCATGCAGGTCTTTTTCAAGATCCAGTTGACGGATGAGATAAGTCATTAGACATGTTCTTAGCTAAAAATAATATCAATCATAATCAATATTTACTGTGCTTAAGTGTTGCAAGTACACGGTAGCTTCAAAGAATTACTGCTATTTATATAGAAAATCGAGATGAGTGAGATTTGAGATATTAAAAAGGCTCCCGAAGGAGCCTGATGTTTAAAGTATGGCACTATGCTGTTCTTTCAGTTCTGCCAAAGCCGCAATCCGTCTTTCAATCAGCATTTCACCAATATCCGGACCTTGAATCTCTGGAGGCAAGTCTTGTGCTTTAATGCTACGTACGACCTGCATGGCATCCAGCACATATTGAGCCTGAGGATAAGCACGATTTTCCAGACCCAAGCGACCGCGAGAGTCACATTCACAGGCCTGTACAAACGCTTCAACACGTTCAGGACGACGCAATACATCCAGACGCTGTAATAAACGCCATAAAGTGCCAGGTTTTAAGTTAAAAGCCTGGTGACATTTTAAGTGTTCTTTACAAACTGCCAATGCCAGCTGTTTGGTATGAGTTGGAACTCTTAAACGTTCACATAGCTCATTTACCGGTTTGATCCCACGTTCTTCATGCATGATATGGCGTGGCAATTCTTCAACAGGGGTTAATGCCTTACCCAGGTCATGAACCAGAACTGCAAAACGAACATCCAGACTATAATTTTGGCGGCAGGCTTGCTGTAAAGACATCATGGTATGAATACCACAGTCAATTTCCGGATGATATTCAGGACGTTGCGGAATGCCATATAAGGCATCCAGTTCCGGGAACAGCACTTTTAAAGCACCACAACTACGTAATACTTCAAAATACACATCTGCATCCTGTTCCATCAGTGCGCGTGTGGTTTCTTTCCAGACCCGCTCAGGTGTCAATGCATTAAGCTCGCCCGATTCCGCCAGCTGCTTCATCAGCACCAACGTTTCTTCTGCAATGCTAAAACCCTGATGTTGATAACGCGCAGCAAAGCGGGCAATCCTTAAAACACGTAAAGGATCTTCGACAAAAGCTTCTGATACATGACGCAGTACACGATCAGCCAGATCTTTTTGACCGCCATAAGGATCATAAATCTTACCTGAATCATCCATGGCCATGGCGTTGATGGTCAGGTCACGGCGGATCAGATCCTCTTCCAAGGTAACACTAATATCGGTATAAAATTCGAAACCATGATAACCATAGCCAGACTTGCGTTCGGTACGTGCCAGAGCATATTCGTCTTTGGTTTCAGGATGAAGAAAAACAGGGAAGTCCTTGCCAACAGGTTGAAAACCTTTAGCAAGCAATTGTTCCGGCGTCGCGCCGACAACCACATAATCTTTTTCGTGATAGGGGTGTCCAAGTAAATGATCCCGAACTGCACCGCCTACTAAATAAACTTGCATGAAAAAACCTCTATTCTTACAAGCATCATGCTACAGAATAGAGGTTTTCTCAAGTCAAGAAGTTACGCTGATGCGTACATTCTTTAAAGCGCGTTTTTTTCTGCTTCCTGAATTTCAGCGACAGTTAACGCAGTCATATTCACTACGCGACGAGTCGTTGCAGTTGGTGTCAGGATATGAACAGGTTTCGCAGCACCAAGCAGGATAGGACCAATGGTCACGTTATTACCTGAAGTTGCTTTTAACAGGTTAAACGAAATATTGGCTGCATCCAGATTTGGCATGATCAGCAAGTTTGCAGAACCTTTGAAACGAGAGTTCGGGAATGCAAACTGACGGATATTTTCGTCCAGTGCTGCATCACCATGCATTTCACCTTCAACTTCAAGCTCAGGTGCAGTTTCAGAAAGGATTTCATATACACGGCGCATTTTTTGTGCGCTGGCATCGTGCTGGTCTGAACCGAAGCTAGAGTGAGAAAGTAGGGCAACACGTGGAGTAATACCGAAACGACGTACTTCTTCAGCAGCCAGAATCGTCATCTCAGCAAGCTGTTCAGCCGTTGGATTACGGTTGATGTAGGTATCCGCGATAAACAGGTTGCGCTCTTCAAGCATTAATGCGTTTAAGGTGAAGAAGGTATTATGGCCATCCTGTTTGCCGATGACATTGCTGACAAAGTCCAGATGGATGTCATAGCTTGAGTAAGTACCACATAACATACCGTCCGCCATGCCATGACGAACCAGCATCGCAGCGATCAGGGTAGAACGGCGACGCGCTTCACGGTGTGCATATTCAGGCGTTACACCTTTGCGTTGCATCAGGTTGTAATAGTCGTCTGCAAATTTTTCGTAATCTGGGTTCTTTTCCTGATCCACGATAGTGATATTCACACCATCTTCAAGACGTAAGCCTAATTTCTTGATATTGGCTTCGATGACTGCTGGACGACCTACCAGAATCGGTTTTGCCAAGCCTTCATCCACTGCAATTTGTGCAGCACGAAGTACACGCAGGTCTTCACCTTCTGCATAAGCGATACGTTTAGGATCTGTTTTAGCTTGTGCAAAGATTGGTTTCATCATGAAGGCTGAGTTGTAAACAAACTCAGACAGACGTTGACGATATGCCGAGAAATCCTGAATCGGACGAGTCGCCACGCCAGAATCCATTGCAGCTTGTGCAACTGCAGGCGCAATTTCCAGAATCAGGCGTTGATCCAGTGGACCAGGAATCAGGTAATCACGGCCGAAAGAAGCTGATTTTTCGCCATAAGATGCAGCATCTGCTTCTACGTGTGCCATACGTGCAATCGCGTGTACGCAGGCAATTTTCATTTCTTCATTAATGGTGGTGGCACCAACGTCTAATGCACCGCGGAAGATGTAAGGGAAGCACAGTGCATTGTTTACCTGGTTCGGATAGTCAGAACGGCCAGTCGCCATGATGACGTCATCACGAATTTCGTGTGCATGTTCAGGCAGAATTTCTGGATCCGGGTTCGCCAAGGCAAAGATAATTGGATCTTTGGCCATCAGTTTCACCATTTCTTTGGTGAGAATACCGGCTGCAGAAAGACCCAGGAACATGTCTGCACCTGCAATCACGTCACCGATCTGAGAGGCATCAATGTCTTGTACATATGCTTTTTTAGATTCGTCCAGACCTTCACGTTTAGTTGTTAATAGACCACGTGAGTCAGCAACGATGATATTTTCTTTTTTCGCGCCAAGGGCACAAAGCAAGTTCAAGCAAGACAGGGCAGCAGCGCCGGCACCTGAAGCAATGATCTTGATTTCATCAATTTTTTTGCCGTTTAATTGCAAAGCATTCAGAAGAGCAGAACCTACAATGATTGAAGTACCATGCTGGTCATCGTGGAACACAGGGATTTTCATGCGTTCACGAAGTTTCTGTTCAATATAGAAACATTCTGGAGCCTTAATGTCTTCCAGGTTGATCCCGCCAAAAGTGGGCTCTAGAGAAGCGACAATATCAACAATCTTGTCTGGATCATTTTCAGCAATTTCGATATCGAATACATCAACACCCGCAAATTTTTTGAACAGTACGCCTTTACCTTCCATGACCGGTTTAGACGCCAGTGGGCCAATATTACCCAAACCAAGAACTGCTGTACCGTTACTGACCACTGCAACCAGGTTACCGCGTGCGGTATAAAGTGCAGCTGTTGAAGGATCGCGTTCAATCTCAAGACATGGTGCGGCAACGCCAGGCGAGTAAGCAAGGGCTAAGTCACGTTGGTTGACCAATTGTTTGCTTGGTGTAACGCTGATTTTTCCTGGAGTAGGGAATTCGTGATAGTAAAGAGCCTGCTGCTTTAAAGATTGTTCGTCCATCTGTATCTCTATCGTTGTAAAGATTACCCAGAAAGCGGGTAAAAAATTGCATTTATGGCTCTGAATATAACATTTGTTAAGCACTTAGCCCAGTCAAAGTCGACCATTTTTGCGACAATCTTATTCGAGGTAGATATAGACTTAGACTTGATATATATAAGTTTCAGCGACGCGATTCTGTTCTAAATATGCAGTTGCTTCCAGTTCCGGCAATGGCTTGGAGAAGAAGTAGCCTTGGGCAATATCACAATCTAAATCACGCAGATATTGCAGCTGTTCTTCAGTTTCAATACCTTCAGCGACGACAGTCATGCCCATGGCTTTACCCATCGCAACCATGGCGCTGACAATCGCTTCCTGTTTATGTTCGCCAATTTTAGAGACAAAACTGCGGTCAATTTTGAGAATGTCAATAGGAAAATCGGCAAGATAGGACAAAGAAGAATAACCGGTTCCGAAGTCATCCAGCGAGATATTAATCTGGCGCTGCTTGATCTGGTTCAGCAGATTTTTGACAGATTCAGAGTTTTCAATCAGTGAAGATTCAGTAATTTCCAGTTCCAGACTGGTGCCAGAAATCTGGTTTTCGCTAATGGCCTGATCCAGATCATCGAGTAACTGACCACGACGCAGTTGCTGTGCCACGATATTCACAGAGACACAGATATTATGAAAGCCAAGATCATTCCATTCACGAATCTGTTTGGCAGTTTGCTGAATCACCAGACGGCCGATCTCGGAAATCAGGCTGGTCTGTTCGGCTAAAGGAATAAACAAGCTAGGTGGGATGATGCCTTTTTCTGGATGTTTCCAGCGCACTAAAGCTTCAAAGCCATAAATATGCTGGTCATTGAAATTAATTTTCGGCTGATAATAAACTACGAGTTCGCCATTTTGGATGGCTTTACGCAGATCGCGTTCAATGAAAATTCCTTGCTCTAGCAAAGCTGTATTTTCATTGGAGTAAAAATGGATAGTATTCCCGCCTAGATTTTTGGCTTCACTCAGCGCCTGTTCTGCACAGTTATTTAAATAGTCTAACTGACGACCATGATCTGGATAGAAGGCTACACCCATCGACAGGGTAATCACATAATCTTGGCCGAAAATATGGAAAGGAGCCTGGAAAGCTTCAGCAATACGTTGACAATGTTCTTGTACAGAAGGGCGAATATGCGAGATTTCATACAAAATCGCAAAGTCATCGCCATTTAGATGAGCAACAAATAGAGCTTCAGCATTGGTCAGACGTAAGCGTTGTGCCACCTGACGCAACAGCTCATCACCGCCATTATTAGACAGATATTCATTCAATGGACGGAAACGGTCGATATTGAGTCGGATCACCGCCATTTTCTTGATGGAATCTTTTTGTGTCATCAGATACTGATGCAGCTGGTAGTTATAGTAAAAACGGTTTGGCAAATCAGTCAGCGTGTCATAGTTTTCCAGATAAGACAGGCGCTGTTCCTGTAATTTACGCTCAGTCAGATCAGAAACAATGCCGATATAGTGAGTGATACGGCCTTCATCATCGGTAATTGCATTGATATGTAACCAGAGTGGCATCTCTTTGCCAGACAGGAATTTCTCACTCAGTTCGCCATCAAAAGAACCGATTTTCACAACTTGTTTGATGATATTGGAATGAATGCTGCGCTGCTGTGACTTATGACTCGCAGTAATATCAAATAGATATTTACCCAAGATGTCATTACGTTCAAAACCGGACAAATTTTCGAAATAAGGGTTCACTTCGATATAACGTAATTCATCATTTAGGATGAAGATCCCTTCAGCTGCTTGCTCAATTACACTGGCTGCCAGTTTCAGGCGTTCTTGAGAACTACGTTCCTGTTGAATATCACGCAAAATTCCCACCATGCGTAAAGGACGGTGAGTTTCGGGATCGCGACTGATCACCCGACCTACATCATGTACCCAACTCCAGACTCCCGGCGCTTGCTGAATCCGGTAAGTTACTTCATAGCGCTCAGTTTTCCCACGCAGATGCTGTTTCATATTGCTTTTGAATGCAGCCAGATCATCGGGATGAATCATATGTTGTAACTGCAAATGATGCTCACTGGATTTCCGTTGTACCTTCTCATCTTTATGATTGGTCAGCAAAATACTGCGGTCTTTGATATTCCAGTCCCATGGACGGATGCCGGCGATTTCATGGGTCAGCTCAAGGTTTTGCTGCTGGTTTTTCAGATCAATATTAATCTGTCCGATATCATAAGTACGTTCACGAACTTTCTGTTCCAGTAACTGATTGCTGAGCTGTAGCTCCAGTTCGATATCTTTTGATTTATTGACTTCAGTCTGTAACTGTTTGCACAGTTCATCCGTCCAGGCGACCTGCTGTTCGGCATTATTCACCAGCAATTCATTTTCTGCATAAAGGCGGGAAGTACGGGTATGAATACGATAGGTACTATTGGCACAGAGCAGGATCACAATGACTGCAAAATTTAAGGCTAGACCAAAGACTGGATTGGCACCTGAGATATGAAAAAATTGAAAGAGTAAAAAGGGTACCAATGAAGGCAAAAATACCAGTGAAAAATAACTGAGCTTCTGGGTTAAATAAGTCAGACCGAAAGCTTGAGTCACGATTAATAGCAAGGCTGATAGAGTCAGTGCTTCTATTTCATCAAACTTAATATTGGCCTGCGGCAAGTAATAATAAATCAGGGAAATACCGGAAGCGATACAGCAACCTACCGCAAGGCTCTGAATTTGTAACCAGTAATGCGCATTTTTTAGTTGATATTGTTCAGGCTTAAAATACAGGGTATTGATGAGCCAGCACATGCTGACGGTAATTTCAGTCAGGATAAACCAGAGATTAAAATAACTATTCGATAAGCTATATTGAATGTGATAAACACAGAAAATATAGAGGCAAATAATCATGATACTTAACAGAAAATATCGGCTATGTCGAAGCGTGTTCGCAATCTGAGCACGATGCAAGTGCTCTTTGATATAAGCCTCTTGATTATCAATCATATAATTAAGTGCCTTGTATTCGTCCTGAACGGTTTTTATCCTAGATTTTAATTTTTATTCAAGCCTGAATGATTCTTAAATCAATCAATATGTGTTTCATTATTATTGACTCAAGAGTAGAGTGCTTATAAATAAAAATCAATAAAATTAATAACTAAATTTTACAATTTTGACCGCTTAAATAGTGTAATTCAAAATTGAGAGAGCAACGACAGGAGCAGTTTCGGTACGCAGGACACGTTCACCAATACACCAATTGACAAAGCCTTGCGCATTCGCCGCTAGGATTTCTGCTTCACTCAAGCCGCCTTCAGGGCCAATCAGCAAGGCAATATCCGGCGTGGCATTCACCAGAACATCAATTTCTTCTTTATTTGGCGCTAGCACCAGTTTGGTAGTAGGAAGATCAGTTTCCAGCCATTTTTCAAGTGACATTGGCGCTAAAATTTTAGGAACAATATTCATTCCACACTGTTCGCAAGCGGCAATCGCCACACCTTGCCAATGATCCAGTTTTTTCTGGTCGCGGTCGTATTTCAGGCGCATCTCACAGCGTTCAGAGGTTAAAAGCTGAATTTCAGATACACCCAGTTCGACCGCTTTCTGGATCGCATAATCCATGCGGTCACCTTTACTCATGACTTGGCCAAGCAAGGCTTTAAATTTTGGTGTGCGATCAGTAGGGTTATAACTATTGACCTGTACAGCAGCCGACTTTTTGGAAACTTCAACCAGTTCAACTTCATATTCGCCACCTTGTCCATTGAACAGGGTGGCTTTTTCGCCGACTTGAGCACGTAAAACTTTAACCCAATGATGAAACACTGTTTCAGTCAGTTCTACAGTGGTATCTACTGCTAAATCAGCTTCAATAAAAAAACGTGGCATTAAAGTTTTACTCTCAAATCAGGTATTTTACTTATGCAAGACCGAGGTCTTTAACAAGTTGACGGGTTGGATCAGTGGTATTCATGGTGTAGAAATGCAGGCTTGGTGCACCGCCAGCAATCAGGCGTTCGCAGAATTTCACCACAACTTCATGACCAAAGGCTTTGATACTTGCAGTGTCATCACCATAAGTTGCTAGTTGCTTGCGAATCCAGCGTGGAATTTCAGCACCTGTACCATCTGCGAAGCGAATCAGGTTGCTGGCATTGGTAATTGGCATGATACCTGGCGCTACTGGAATATCAATGCCAGCTTTCTGGATACGTTCTACAAAGTAGAAATAAGCATCCGGATTAAAGAAGAATTGCGTTAATGCCGCATTGGCACCTGCATTTACCTTATCCACAAAGTGCTGAATATCTTTATCAAAGCTGTCTGCTTGTGGATGCATTTCAGGATAAGCGGCAACTTCAATATGGAAGTGGTCACCTGAATGTTCACGGATAAAGCGAACCAGATCCTGTGCATAAGGCAATTCACCCAGGCCCACCTGACCAGATGGCAAGTCACCACGCAGCGCGACAATACGGTTAATTCCTTGTGCCTTATACAAATCAAGCAGTTCAGCGATACGCGCTTTGTCATCACCGATACAAGACAGGTGAGGGGCAACGGGGGTACCTTTACCATTAAAGTCATTGATCGTAGATAAAGTACGTTCGCGTGTTGAACCACCCGCGCCATACGTCACAGAAAAGAATTCTGGGTTCAGCAGTTGTAGTTCTTGATGTACGGTTTTAAGTTTTTCTGCACCCGCATCGGTTTTGGTCGGGAAAAACTCAAAAGAAATTGGAATCTGTTTAGACATGTTCAAATCCTTTTTATAAATACTTTTTAATTAGTTTGACCTCTCCTAAATCCTCTCCTGGAAGGAGAGGACTTACCCTCGATGACATACATTTGGTAATGAATGTTCCCTCTCTTGCGCTGAGCTTCAAAGCAGTGCTTGAAGCACGCTCAGGAGAGGGCCGGGGTGAGGTGGAAATCAAAAATTAGTATTTATAAGCATCAGACTTGAATGGACCTTCAACAGGTACACCTAGGTAGTCTGCCTGTTCTGGAGTCAATTGAGTCAGAACACCACCGAAACCGGCAACCATTGCAGCAGCAACTTCTTCGTCTAATTTCTTAGGAAGCAGTTCTACACGAATCGCTGCTTGTTTTTGATCTTCTGGAAGATCCGCAAATTTCTCAGCGAACAAGTGCATTTGACCTAGAACCTGGTTTGCAAAAGAACCGTCCATCACACGTGATGGGTGACCAGTTGCATTACCCAGGTTTACCAGACGACCTTCAGAAAGCAGGATCAGGTAATCATTTTCATTTTCTGAACGATATACTTGGTGTACTTGAGGTTTCACTTCAACCCATTTATAACTACGTAGGTAGTTGGTATCGATTTCAGTGTCGAAGTGACCGATGTTACAAACTACTGCACCAGCTTTCAGTGTATCCAACATTGCAGCGTCACATACGTGGTAGTTACCAGTGGTAGTCACGATCAGGTCGGTATTTTGAAGAAGATCAACGTTCACATCTTCTTTTTTGCCAGTTTGAACGCCGTTTTTGTATGGAGAAACCACTTCATAACCGTCCATGCATGCTTGCATCGCACAGATTGGATCGATTTCAGATACACGTACGATCATGCCTTCTTGACGAAGAGACTGAGCAGAACCTTTACCTACGTCACCATAGCCGATCACTAACGCACGACGGCCAGAAAGCAGCATGTCAGTTGCACGTTTGATCGCATCATTTAGAGAGTGACGGCAACCGTATTTGTTATCGTTTTTAGACTTGGTTACTGAATCGTTGACGTTAATCGCTGGAACTTTCAGAGAGCCATCTTTCCACATTTCCAGAAGACGCGCTACACCTGTAGTGGTTTCTTCAGTAATACCGTGGATTTTTGCAATCAGTTCAGGATATTTTTCGTGAACAACAGCTGTCAAGTCACCACCATCATCCAGAATCATGTTGGCATCCCAAGGTTTGCCGTTCACATTGATCTGTTGCTCAAGACACCACATGTATTCTTCTTCTGTTTCGCCTTTCCATGCAAATACAGGAATACCACGTGCAGCGATTGCAGCAGCAGCATGGTCTTGAGTAGAAAAGATGTTACAAGAAGTCCAACGAACTTCAGCGCCTAATTCAACCAGAGTTTCAATTAAAACCGCAGTTTGAATAGTCATGTGGATACAGCCAAGAATTTTGGCACCAGCTAGCGGTTTAGCAGCTGAGTAGCGTTTACGCAGACCCATTAGGGCTGGCATTTCAGCTTCTGCAAGTTTGATTTCTTTACGGCCGTAGTCAGCTAGGGAAATATCAGCAACTTTATAATCTGTAAATGAAGCATTAACCGCGTTCATCACGATCTCCTTATAAAAAAACAATAATTGATCATTCAGTTCGCGGATGCCGTTGTTGGTCTGTCTAGAAAAAGTTGGACCGATCGTCGAGCCTGGCGCTTTTACATTTCGTACCTGTAAAACGTCGCAGCATCCCTCGACTAGCGAGGTATTGTACTTGGAAATTAATTTGGTTCCAATCCGAAATTGTTTATTATCTGACTAATAATAAAATTTTGAAAATATTTTGAGAAATATCCTGATATTTGAAAACTGAAATAAAGTTTTATTCTCGTAAAAAAGCCCATCATCTGACGGGCTTGTTATTTATTCTATGTCCTGCTCAATTTCATCTGCTTTCTTAGTCCAGTAATCTGCCTGTATGTCATCAGCGGCCACACCAAGACCATTGGCATAAATAAAGGCAAGATCACGCATGGCTTGAACTTCACCCCATTCAGCTGCTTGCTTTACAAGAGCGATAGATTTTTCAACATCTTTTTCGACCACATCACCACGACGGTAAAAACCAGCCAGTTCTAAAGTCGCTGCAGGGTGTTTTTCGAAATTGGCTTTACTCAACCAGTAATAGGCTAACTCAAAGTGAGCTTTAGAATCTTCTGGGTCTTCCTCAGCGATTTCTTTGGCATAAACCGTATAACCCTCACCGAGCCAGTACATGGCTTCAACCCAGCCACCATTGGCTGCTTTCAATGCCCACTCTTCGGCCAGCATGATGTCTTCGTCATGCTCGCTTTGCATATAGAGCTCGGCAAGCTCAAATTGGGCTTCGGCATTGCCTGCCAGTGCGCGGTTTGCCAGCGTGGCAGGGGGAGAAACACGCTCAGTCATGTCAGTATCTCAAATATATTTGTATTTAGATTAAAAGGTTCAAAATAAAAAAGCCAATCCGAAAACTGGCTTTTGTATAAAAGTCGACTGAAAGCGCTTAAAACACGCAAACTAAGCTATTTGTTTAGGAGAATAACAATAAAATGAATAGAAAGAGAGCAAGAATAAATTTAAATAGTTTTCAATGATTCAGAAAGCAAAACAGCGGCCCGAAAGCCGCTGTTGATATACGATTAATGAGATAAGAATTTAGTCTTGCTGGATTCCTGCAACCACCCAATCTTGTTGAGAACCGGCAGGTTTGACAAAGTGCCAGATTTCAGCAAACGGTTGAGGTTGGCTATTCAAGTCTTCACTTACAGTACCAGTGAAGCGTACGCTTACTACGTATTGACCATTCTCATTCGATGAATCCACAACCATTGCATTCAGGTTAGAGAACTCAGCTACGTCCTGATCCTGATTTGCCATAATATCGTTATACATCGACTGGTAAAGATCAGGGGTCAGGTAACGTTTAATTTCTGAAATGTTGCTCGCCGTATTCATTGACTGAATGTGGTTGAAGCGCTGACGTGCAACACGTAAGAAAGTCGCAGGTTCTGTTCCATCTGGAAGCTGGTTGCCGCTATTAGTATAGGCTGCACCAAATGGCGCGTTATTTACCGGAGCTGAACCAAACGGAGCATTTGTACTTGGTGTGCTACCACCCACGTTCTGACCAAAAATATTGGTGTTGTCACCACCGCGAGGAGGTGTCTGACCAAATGGTGCTGAATGACCAGCACCACTATTTGGAGCGTATGGATTAGAAGCTACTTTTTTTTTTGCGCCCATCTTACGGAAAATGAAGAAGGCAACAGCGGCAGCAAGCAAGATCCAGATCCAGCCAGGAATACCACCTTTTTCCTCTTGTTGCTGTTGAGCTGCTTGAGCTTCAGAAGCTGCTTGTACTTCTTTGTCATCAGCCAGCGCATTGGCAGCAACTGCACCCACTGCAGCACCTGCTACACCGGCAGCAACCATACTACCTACACCTGGACCAGATCTTTGCTGAGTTGCAGCACCAGCGGCTGGAGCCTGTTGTGCTGGCGCAGCTTGACGAGGTTGTTGATAAGATTGAGTAGGCGCAGCAGAACGTTGCATACCATGGCTTTTACCGCCACCGGCACGTTTTGCTTCAGCAGTTAAAGGAGCAACCAGTAATGCTGCTGTTAAAAGACCTGCAACCAAACCACGCTGTCGAACTTCCATTCAATTTTCCTATGTGAAAAAAACTTATTTGAATACTCTATTTATATAGGCTTTATAGGGGATTTCAATCAAAAATGTGTATTTTTTTAGGCTTTTCGCAAGATTTATCAATTAAAACTAATTGAGTTCGTCACTTAGGCTCATTGCTTCACTCAGGGCTTCATGCAATCGGGCTACAGCAATGACCTGCACGCCGGGAATCGGTTTTTGCGGTGCATTGGCACGCGGCAAAATAATATATTTAAAACCGTGTTTAACGGCTTCCTTCAGACGCTCCTGACCATTCGGCACCGGACGAATTTCACCAGAAAGACCAACCTCACCAAAAACAGCGAGTTGCTGAGGCAAGGCTTTAGTCCGAATACTGGATGCACAGGCTAAAAGTACAGCCAGGTCAGAACCAGTTTCGGTAATCTTTAAACCACCGACGATATTGACATAGACATCCTGACCGGATGTTTGTACGCCACCATGACGATGCATTACAGCCAGTAGCATATTCAGACGGTTTTGTTCTAGACCTAAGGCTACACGGCGTGGCTGACCATGGGCATCATCGACCAAAGCCTGAACTTCAACCAAAAGTGGGCGAGTCCCTTCACGGCTGATCATAACGATGGAACCTGGAATCGCTTCATCATAACGACTGAGGAAAATGGCAGATGGATTGGCGACTTCACGCAGACCTTTATCGGTCATGCCAAAGACGCCAAGTTCATTGACTGCACCGAAACGGTTTTTGACTGCGCGGATCATACGGTAACGAGAATCCGACTGGCCTTCAAAATACAGCACACAGTCCACCATATGTTCCAGTACACGCGGACCTGCTAAGGCACCTTCTTTAGTCACATGACCGACAATAAACAGGGCAGTGCCGCTATTTTTGGCGAAACGGGTCAGTAGGGCTGCAGATTCACGAATCTGTGACACACCACCTGGTGCAGACTGCAAGGTTTCGGTATATAAAGTCTGAATCGAGTCCAAAATCGCAACAGCAGGACGTTCCTGTGCAAGCACCTCGCAAATGCGCTCCACACAGGTTTCTGCCATGACTTTCAGTTGGTTAGTTGGTAAGTCCAGACGCTGGGCGCGTAATGCCACCTGAGATAAAGATTCTTCACCTGTCACATACAGGGCAGAGCTATTGCCTGCTGCCATATGGGTTGCGGTTTGCAATAGGATAGTTGACTTACCAATCCCCGGGTCACCACCAATCAGCACCACAGAACCTGTAACGAGACCACCGCCTAAGACTCGGTCAAACTCACCAATCCCGGTTTGCAACCGGGTTTCATGTGAAACGGAGACTTTGTTTAAGGTGGTAATCGCTGCTGCCTGACCGGCATAACCTCCAATTTTTGGCTGAGCACGATGTGTCGTTGCAGGCGCAATACTGACTTCTACCAGACTGTTCCATTCCCCACATTCAGAACACTGACCCGCCCATTTAGGATGGTCTGCTCCACATTGTTCACAACGATACACACTTTTTGCTTTAGCCATAATTTCCGAAAATAAATATTGGGAATGGGGGCTACAGCATAGCGGTGAATGAGACTGAAAACCAAGACCTTTGGCTGAAAAAGTCAGTGATTTACGTCAGCATATGACGCATATGAATTTACCTTTCTACATGAAAGTGAAATACCTTCTATAATGAGAAAATTCATCACGGGTACAGGAATCCTGACATGCCACAACTTTTAAAACATATCGATGCGATCGCACGTGAAAAAGACCGTGATGTATTATTTGTACATTTTGAAAATTACGAACATGAAAATGCAGATGCTGAGTCCTATCATTTGCGGCAGAACCTAGTGGAATGGCTGGAGCAACGCCAAATTAACTTTGCACCCTGTATGGGGATAGAACAGCCTGGCGTAATTGAAAGTTATTCAGGTGATCTTTATATCGATGTGCCATTTGATGAAGCCCATCCGGTTTACCAAATGGTCAGTGAACATCTGGAAGATGCCGAAGGGGAGATGAAGATTCCGGGAGTGCTGTTCTTTGTATTATCTCTAGAAACTGCGCTGGAAATTGAAGCAGACCGTGAAGAGTTCTTAAATCTAAATCAAGCTCATGATGATGACGATGAATTTTCTGGCCGTGTGAACTGATATTTTTAGCAAACTTAAATAATAAAAAAGCCACGATGAACGTGGCCTTTTTATTAAGGGTTTTAAATTTGATTAATACAGTTCACCTGATTTACGGCGAGCAATAAAATCTTTGGATTCTTTCGCGATCACTCCAGACAGTAGTAACAGGCCGATCAAGTTTGGAATCGCCATCAAACCGTTGAAGGTATCTGCAAACAGCCAGACCAGATCTAGTGTCGCGACACAGCCAATAAATACTGACAGGATATAGATGATGCGATAAGGGAATACAAATTTCTCACCGAGCAGATAAGTGGCACATTTTTCCCCGTAGTAGCTCCAGCCTAAAATGGTGGAATAGGCGAAGAAGATAATGCCGAAGGTCACAATCCAGCCACCAACACCTGGCAGCAGTTTGTTAAATGTAGAAACGGTCAGAACAGCACCGGTTTGTCCACCAAAATCACTGCCGGCCATGATGAAGCCCATCACTAGGACAATACCGGTAATCGAACAGACAATAATCGTGTCAATAAAGGTTCCGGTCATGGAAACCAAGCCTTGACGTGCAGGGTGATCGGTTTTTGCAGCAGCTGCGGCAATCGGTGCTGAACCCATACCAGCTTCATTTGAGAATACACCACGCGCGACACCATAACGAATCGCCGCACCAATCGCACCACCTACGGCAGCTTCACCAGTAAAAGCATAGGTGAAAATCATTTTTAGTGCAGGACCCACTAAATCGAGATGGGTGAAAATAATGATCAGACCGCCCGCCACATAACCAATCGCCATAATTGGAACGATGAAGGAAGCAGCTCTAGAAATCCACTTAATCCCGCCTAGAATTACCAGTGCAGAAAACGCAGTGATCACGATCCCTGTAACCCAGGTTTCCAGACCGAAACCATTTTCTACCGCGAGTGCAACAGTGTTGGACTGAACTGAACTACCAATTCCGAAAGATGCGACAGCACCAAAGAACGCAAAAATCAGCGCCAGCCATTTCCATTTCAGGCCACGCTCAATGTAATACATTGGACCGCCAGACATTTCACCGCGTTCATTTTTAACCCGGTATTTGACGGCCAGTACACCTTCGCCATATTTGGTTGCCATTCCGAACAGGGCAGTCATCCACATCCAGAATACGGCCCCAGGACCACCCAGTACACAGGCAGTTGCGACACCGGCAATATTACCGGTACCGATGGTAGCTGACAGTGCGGTCATGAGTGAGCCAAACTGGGAAATATCGCCTTCATGCGAAGGGTGTTTGCCAAAAACCTGTTTAAAGGCCAGTGGCAACATGCGGAACTGCCAGAACAGCAGGCGGAAGGTCAGGAATATACCGGTACCGACAATGAGGACCAGCATATATGGGCCCCAGACCCAGCCACTGACGGTTTCCATGATGCTTTGTAAATTTTGCATAAATTTCTTCTTATTTATCCGTGTCAGCTTTATTTGAGATGTTGATTGAAAAGCAATTGCTATGCCATGCGCGCTCATCCTAAACGCGAATATTGGCGGATTTGTATTCTATTTTTTACATAGTTTCAGCGCTTTGACAAGAAAAATCCTGTATTCATTGCGCCTTAAAACTAAGACTAAAGATAAATGAATATTGATATAAGAAAAATAAATTAACTTGCAAGATTAGTTGGAAAATACAAATGATGCGAATTTTCTTTTTGTATTCCGGGTTTTTTACGTTAATTTGTCGCGATTAAAACTCAAAGTTGAAATGAAATAATGTCAGAAAAATATAGTCACTCATCATCGGAAGATGGTGAGCTACAGCGTAGTTTATCCAATCGGCACCTGCAGTTAATTGCCATTGGGGGTGCGATTGGCACCGGCCTGTTTATGGGTTCAGGTAAAACCATTAGCCTGGCAGGACCATCCATTCTGGTGATCTATATGATCATCGGTTTTATGGTGTTTCTAGTCATGCGCGCGTTGGGTGAATTACTGTTATCCAATCTGCAATATAAATCTTTCATCGATTTTGCCACCGATCTGATCGGGCCATGGGCAGGTTATTTTGTCGGCTGGACCTACTGGTTATGCTGGATCACGATTGGTATCGCGGATCTGTCAGCCATTATCTATTACCTGCAATTCTTTAATAACGGTCTGCCATTTACTCCGGGTGAAGGCGTGTTGATCAGTATTGCCTCTATTGTCTTTATTATGGGCTTGAACCTGGCAACCGTGAAACTGTTTGGTGAAATGGAATTCTGGTTTGCTTTGATCAAGATTATCGCCATTATTGTTTTGATTGGTGTGGGTTTGTGGATGATCTTTACTGGCTTTACTAATGATGCAGGTACGGTCGCTTCATTTGCCCATATCTGGGATCATGGCGGTTTATTCCCGACAGGAACTATGGGTTTCCTGGCTGGTTTCCAGATTGCGATTTTCGCCTTTGTAGGTGTAGAGCTGGTTGGTACTACGGCTGCTGAAACCAAAGATCCAGAGCGTAACTTGCCGAAAGCGGTGAACTCGATTCCGATCCGTATTATTATTTTCTATGTGCTGGCTCTGATCATTGTGATGTCAGTAACACCATGGGATCAGATCAATCCAAATGTTTCTCCGTTTGTGAATCTGTTCAGTCAAGCAGGTATTGCGGCGGCCGCGATCATCATGAACCTGGTGGTGTTGTCATCAGTAATGTCATCGATGAACAGTGGGGTGTTCTCAACCAGCCGTATGCTGTTTGGTTTGTCTCGTGAAGAACAGGCACCGAAAGCATTTGGTCGTTTGAATTCGCGCGCCGTTCCAGCGAATGCTTTGTATTTCTCAGCGATCTGTTTATTGCTCGGTGCAGCATTACAATACTTCGTGCCGAATACGGTTGAAGCATTTACCTTAGCAACAACTTTGTCGACTATTCTGTTTATCTGTGTATGGCTGATCATTATCTGGAGCTACATGATCTATTACCGTACCCGTCCGGAATTGCATGCTAAATCCATATTCAAGTTGCCTGGTGGGTTGGTGACTTGCTGGATCGTGATTATTTTCTTTGTCGGCATGATTGGTGTGTTGTCGCTGGAAGATGATACCCGTCGTGCCTTGATGGTCAGCCCGGTGTGGTTCATTTTGCTGATTATTGGATATTTAGGCTTATATAAACAGAAACATAAATAATCCATATCAATAAAAACGTCAGCGATCTGCTGGCGTTTTTTTATGTCTGAATATACTCTCTAGCGTTTAGCGCTTTGGTCATACGGATGATCGCGTTATACTTCATCGAAAATACTCATATAGGTGGTCAGATGCGTCAGGTCATTTGCTACATCAGTTTAATTACAGTCGGTTTTGCCTTGGTCGGTTGTGGTCAGTCGGGAGCTTTACATCTTCCAAATGATCCAAACTACGATAAACGTGCCAAGTATTTACTCTATAAAAATACTGAATCTGCACCGCAAGTATCAGATGAACAACAGGATGCGCCGGTCAAGCAGCAATTTGAAGCGCCCGCTGAATCCGATTCAACACCATCTCCTTAAGACTTTCAGAGAAAGGATACATTCATGAGTTTCACCCGCATTAATGGGGTATTGCATGCTGAGCAATGTTCACTGCAACAGCTCGCAGAGCAATTTGGCACACCACTTTATGTTTATTCAAAAGCAACTTTTGAAAAGCATTATCTGGATATGGACCGTGCTTTTAGCTTTATCGATCATCAAATCTGTTTTGCGGTAAAGTCAAACTCTAATCTTGCGGTATTGAATGTATTGGCCAAGCAGGGTGCTGGTTTCGATATCGTGACTGGTGGTGAACTGGCTCGTGTCTTGAAAGCCGGTGGTGAGCCTTCAAAAATCGTATTCTCAGGCCTGGGTAAATCTGAAGCAGATATCAAGAAAGCGCTGGAAGTCGGCATTGCCTGCTTTAATGTGGAATCTTATGCCGAGCTGGATCGTATTCAGAAAGTAGCTGCGGAACTTGGTAAAAAAGCACCTATTTCACTGCGTGTTAATCCGGATGTTGATGCCAAGACTCATCCATATATTTCCACTGGTTTAAAAGAAAACAAATTTGGTATTCCATCAGATAGCGTATTTGATACCTATGCTTATGCAGCATCATTGCCAAATCTTGAAGTGGTCGGGATTGACTGTCATATCGGTTCGCAGTTGACTGAAACTCAGCCGTTTGTTGATGCGCTGGATCGTGTCATTGTGATGATCGACAAGCTGAAAGACATGGGCATCAACCTGAAACACATCGATATTGGTGGTGGTCTGGGTGTGACATATAAAGATGAAACACCCCCATCGGTTGAAGAATATGCCAATGCCATGCGTCCGGCTTTAGAAAAACTGGGCCTGAAAGTTTATATGGAGCCGGGTCGTAGTATCTCTGCCAATGCAGGTGTTTTACTGACCAAAGTGGATCTGCTGAAACCAACCAATCACCGTAACTTTGCCATCATTGATGCCGCGATGAATGACCTGATTCGTCCAGCTTTATATGAAGCATGGATGGATATTCAGTCTGTGACACCGCGTACAGATGTGGAAACAAAAGAATGGGATGTGGTGGGCGCGATCTGTGAAACAGGCGATTTCCTGGGCAAAGAACGCGAGCTTGCCATTAAAGAAAATGATGTACTAGCAGTTCTTGGGGCTGGTGCATATGGTTTCGTAATGAGTTCAAACTATAACAGTCGTGGCCGTGCTGCTGAAGTGATGGTGGATGGTGATCAGGCGCATCTGATTCGTGAGCGTGAAACGGTTGAATCACTTTGGGAACGTGAGCGTTTATTGCCTTAAGGAGACTGAATAATGTTGCTTGAATTTACCAAGATGCATGGCCTGGGCAATGATTTTATGGTGGTAGACCTGATTAGCCAGCGTGCTTATCTGGATACTCTCACTATTCAGCGCTTGGCAAATCGTAACTTTGGTGTGGGTTTTGACCAGCTCTTGATTGTTGAACCGCCTGATATTCCAAGTGCAGATTTTAAATACCGTATTTTTAATGCGGATGGTTCTGAAGTTGAGCAGTGCGGTAATGGTGTGCGCTGTTTTGCCCGTTTCGTGCATGAACGTCAATTAACGACTAAAACCAAAATCAAGGTACAGACCAAAGCTGGAATCGTGGAACCTGAACTTGGTGCCAATGGCTGGGTACGAGTGAATATGGGTTATCCAAAATTCCTACCTCAGGAAATTCCATTCGTGGCTGAAGAACCGGAAAATCTGTATGACATCGATCTGGCGGGTGGTGAGAAACTGACGATTGATGTGGTGAATATGGGTAATCCACATGCAGTGACGATTGTTCCGGATGTGTTGACTGCTGATGTGGCTAAAATTGGTCCACAGGTGGAATCTCATGTGCGTTTCCCGGCACGCGTTAATGCTGGATTTATGCAGATCATTGATGAAAAGCATGCTCGTTTACGTGTTTATGAGCGTGGTGTCGGTGAAACACTGGCTTGTGGTACAGGGGCTTGTGCTGCAGCAGTGTCTGGTATGCGCCGCGGTTTGTTATCTAGCAAGGTTGAAATTGAACTTGCGGGTGGTAAATTGCAGATTGAATGGAAAGAAGGTGATGTAGTCTGGATGACAGGTCCAACCGCCAATGTTTATGAAGGTCGACTGGACTTGCGCTACTTCCAGGGTTAATCCCACATTTATTTCTCTAAAAAGCACCGCACATAGTACGGTGCTTTTTTTATGATAGGATGAATTCCATATTTAATTGATATCACAACAGCTCTATGAATCAGCTTGTGTTTTTACCGGGTGCATCAGGCAGCCAAGGCTTTTGGCAGCCGTTGTTAGCTCATTTAAAAACAGATCAATCTACAAAAATATTGACATATCCGGGCTTCGATGGGGTAGAACCAAATTCAACTATTCAAAATCTTCATGATCTGCAGGAACTCATCACAGAGCAGATTGAGGATGATTCGATTCTGGTTGCCCAGTCCATGGGGGGAGTTCTTGCAGTTGGAATTGCACTACATCATCCACAGAAAGTCAAAGGACTGGTGTTACTGGCAACTTCTGGTGGTGTGGATCTATCACAGTTCGGTTGTGCTGACTGGCGGATAGATTATCGCGAGCAGTTTAAGGCTGTTCCTGACTGGTTTTTACAAGATCAAACCGTGTTTAGTCTGGAGCAATTAAGCAATCTTGAGATTCCTGTTCTATTGATCTGGGGTGATCAAGACTCTTTAAGTACCGTTCAGGTGGGGCAATGCTTAATGCAAAATTTGAAACATGCAAACCTGCATATAATTCAAAACGGGGATCATTTCTTTGCGGCGACTCATCCGGTACAGACCGCAGAACTGATTGAAGCCTGGCTGGAGTCAATTGAATGGAGCAAGTAAAGCTTTCTGCAAAAGACTTGCTCGGAATCTGGCTCAAAGAACGTGAGATCCAGAACCAGTCTAAACATACCTTGCAGGCCTATGAACGTGATGTGGCTGATTTTCTGGAGTTCTGCGCAGTACAGCAACTGGCGCTCAATGATGTGGAAGCCACGGATTTACGTCAATTTCTGGCTGAAAAAGTCGAGCAGCACGGATTAAGTTCGAGTAGCTTGCAGCGGATGCTCTCTTCGATTCGCCAGTTCATGAAATGGGCAGAGCAGGCGCAGTATCTGGCATTTAATCCGGCTGATGATTTTCAGTTGAAACGTCAGTCACGTCCTTTGCCGGGTATGGTCGATATTGAAACTGTGAACCAGATTCTGGACCAGCCGGCTCCAGAAACCGAAGCGCAGCAGCAAATGTGGTTGAGAGACAAGGCGATTCTGGAATTACTCTATTCCAGTGGTTTACGTTTGGCAGAAATTCAGAGCTTAAGAATCAAGGATGTTGATTTTAATCGTCAGCTCTTGCGTATTACTGGTAAAGGCAATAAAACCCGGGTAGTGCCTTTTGGTTCAAAAGCCAAAGACAGTCTGATGGAATGGCTAAAAATTTATCCGCTCTGGAATGGTGATTTTGTACCTGACGCGAATGTATTTATCACCCAAAAAGGCAATCCGCTCGGTGCACGGCAAATTGAAAACCGGGTCAAGTTTCAGGCGCAGCGTGCAGGGGTTAATGTTGACCTGCATCCGCATTTATTGCGGCATTGTTTTGCCAGTCATATGCTGTCGAATAGCGGTGATCTTCGTGCCGTTCAGGAAATGTTGGGGCATAGCAATTTGAGTACTACACAAATTTATACTCATATTGATTTTGATCGACTTGCGCAGATTTATGATCAGGCGCATCCGCGGGCACAGCATAAAGAATAGGAAAAATATAAAGTTTTCTTCCGCTTGTCGGATGATTAGGATTCATGGCACAAAACTTTCATGTATCATGCTCAAAATATGACCTGAACAGACTGTTAGAAAGATATTTCACTATTGTCTTATTTTTCAAATGGCTGTTTTCGGATATAAGTATAAATAGTAATCAATTTTTAAAAGAAAATCAGCGATCTCGATACTGGAATTTTTATGGACACAGCAATTATCCCGGATATACAACAAAAGTATGCGCAGTTAAGCCCAGCTCAAAAAGACATGTTCGCGGGTTATGGTTTACGCCAGATCAAACATTTTGTTGAGATTAGCTTGCCCACTATTGAAGCCGTTCTCCCTGAAGGGGCAATTGTGCAAGGGATTAATGCGGAAGGGAAAATACAGGCTTATAATCCTGAGACAGACCAGTATTATCTATGGATTTCTGATCTGCAATGGCAGACCACGCAGCGAGCCAGTAAAGCTGTTGACCTAAAAGAAGATGCGCTCGAAATCTGGAATATTTTTGATCTGAAGTCTTATGAACTGATTGAACTGAGTCATGTGCATCGTGACTTTCTGCAAGTTTAATGAACATGAAGGATGACTAAGGTCATCCTTTTTTATTGCTAAAATATTTTATAAGTCATCCAAGGGTAACTGAAAACTTTGCTTGATAATCTGGCTGGGTAAATCTGTTTTGACACTGGTAATGCCATTTTTCTTGGTCAAATGTGTGGACTGGAATTTGCGGTAACTTTCCAGATCAGGCACCACAACTTTTAACATCGCATCACATTCACCCAGAATGATATAGCACTCCATCACTTGAGGCAGTTCTTTCATCGCCTCGATAAAAGTATCAATGGTTTCTGCATCCTGACCGACCAGCCAGATCCGTGAAAATAGAATCAGTTGAAAACCAATTTTCTGTGAATCAACGATGGTGGTGTAATTCTGGATCACGCCCGCATCTTCAAGCAATTTCACTCGACGCAGACAGGAAGAAGGGGATAGTCCAATTTCACGTGCCAGATCGTTGTTCTGAATACGACCATTGGCTTGCAAGTGATGAATGATATTTTTATCAATTCGATCAAGTTTTACTCGCACAGACTTGGAAGATATTTTCATAAATTAGAATATAATTCGAAAAATAATACTTATTATAAAATAAATTGAAAGCCTATTTTGTAAAAATTCGCAGATACTAATTTCACTTTCCGAAGATTCAAAGGAAAAAGGAAATGTCTGTATTTGCACTTTTTGCACTGACCGTGCTCCCCCTGATTTTTACACCTGGACCAGATATGCTGTTTATCCTGTCTCAAGTGATGGGTAAAGATGCAAAAGCAGGCATGATGGCAACCATCGGGATCTGTTCAGGCTATCTGGTACATTCCATTTTGGTAGCATTAGGAATCGCAGCGATTATCGTCTCTTTTCCGGTATTGTTTGAGGCGATTCGCTGGTTGGGTATTGCTTATTTGCTTTATCTGGCTTGTAGTCTGTTGAAATCAGTATTTAGTAAAAATTCAATGAAAATTGAGAAAAAGACCACTGCTAATCCAGTGAAAAAAGGCTTCTTTACGGCCTTACTCAATCCTAAAGGCATGCTGATCTATTTTGCGATCTTGCCGCAGTTTATCGATAAAAGCGGAAATACTGTAAGCCAAGGCTTAATTCTCTCTTTTATTTTTATCGGCATGATTTTCATTGTTTATTGTGCTCTCAGCATTCTGTTCAGCAGAATTATCCGCAATACACAAATTGATGAGCGTAAACAGAAATGGGTTGATGGCACCTCAGGTGGTTTACTTGCCCTTGCTGCAAGCTGGTTAATTATTAATTAAGCAATGGCGTATTTTAAAAAAGCATACTGCTCCCGGTATGCTTTTTTTATATTTATAGATTGATGACAACCCGATTTTTAGACCTGCCAACAAAATAAAGCGGAGTAAATTGAGCAGATATGCAGAATAAATGATGAACAATTCTCTATTATGTCCAAACTGACCAAAGCGGTCATTTTTAAATATAAGTCATTTTCCACAAATCTCAGGACGGATTTGTGCATTTAATAAGCAAAAATCAAAAGTTCTGATGTGTTTCATCAAATAAAAAAATAATAAAAATCAAAGGTTAAATTTTATTAAATATTGATAAAATTCATTGTAATAAATCGATACGCATTAATTGTGAACGCATCGTTCAAGGAAAATTACGCATTTTTACAGCTCTTTGCTGAATTGTGACTTGACCGAAATGCCGTGCACATTGCAAGATAGGGCACCTAAAAAAATTTAAGTGAAGAGTTATTATAACTTTTCTCAACATTTACATTTGCTAAAACAGCCGAGGATTACATGAAGGCTCTTGTTGCTGTAAAACGTGTGGTTGATGCCAACGTTAAGGTTCGCGTTAAGCCGGACAACAGTGGTGTTGACTTAACAAACGTTAAAATGTCAATTAACCCATTCTGTGAAATCGCGGTGGAAGAAGCGGTTCGTTTAAAAGAAAAAGGAACTGTTTCAGAAATCGTTGTTGTTTCTATTGGTCCTAAAGAAGCGCAAGAACAAATCCGTTCTGCAATGGCGCTTGGTGCTGACCGCGGTATTCTGGTTGAAGCTGATGACAGCCAGCTAGGTGCGCTAGAAGTTGCTAAAATTCTAAAAGGTGTTGTTGAAGCTGAACAACCACAATTGATCCTTCTTGGTAAACAAGCAATTGATGACGACTCTAACCAGGTTGGTCAGATGCTTGGTGCACTTCTAGGTGCAGGTCAAGGTACATTCGCTTCAGAAGTTAAAGTTGAAGGCGACAAAGTACAAGTGACTCGTGAAATCGACGGTGGTCTACAAACTGTTGAATTATCACTTCCAGCGATCGTAACTACTGACTTACGTTTGAACGAGCCACGTTATGCAGCTCTTCCAAACATCATGAAAGCGCGTAAAAAACCGCTTGATACTAAGTCACCTGCAGATTTCGGTGTAACTACTACAACTAAACTGAAAACAGTAAAAGTTGAATCTCCTGCAGAGCGTAAAGCTGGCGTACAAGTGAAGTCTGTAGACGAGCTTGTAGAAAAATTGAAAAACGAAGCGAAAGTGATCTAATACAGAAGGATAAAAATCATGAGTATTTTAGTAATCGCTGAGCACGACAACAAAGCACTTAACGCTGCTACTTTAAACGTTGTTGCTGCGGCGCAAAAAATCGGTGGTGATATCACTGTATTGGTTGCTGGTTCTGGTGCTCAAGCAGTTGCTGATCAGGCAGCTAAAGTTGCGGGTGTAAGCAAAGTTTTACTTGCTGATGACGCTGCTTATGCAAACCAACTGGCTGAAAACGTAGCAAAACTGGTTGCAGAATTAGGTAAAGGCTATAGCCATATCCTTGCTGCTTCTACTACAACTGGCAAAAACATTCTGCCACGCGCTGCTGCACTTCTTGATGTCAGCATGATCACAGACATCATCGCTGTTGATTCTGCAAATACATTCAAGCGTCCGATCTATGCAGGTAACGCGATTGCAACTGTTGAGTCTTCTGAATCAGTAATCGTTGCAACTGTTCGTGGTACTGCATTTGATGCGGTTGCTGCTGAAGGTGGTTCTGCTGCGGTTGAAGCTGCTGCTTCTACTGGTGATGCTGGTATTTCTAAGTTCATTAATGAAGAAATCGTTAAATCTGAACGTCCTGAATTGACAGCTGCTCGTATCGTCGTTTCTGGTGGTCGTGGTGTAGGTTCTGGTGAGAACTACCACAAAATCCTTGATCCACTAGCTGACAAACTTGGCGCTGCTCAAGGTGCTTCACGTGCTGCAGTTGATGCTGGTTTCGTTCCTAACGATATGCAGGTTGGTCAAACTGGTAAGATCGTTGCACCTGACCTGTACATCGCTGTAGGTATCTCTGGTGCGATCCAGCACTTGGCAGGTATGAAAGAATCTAAAGTGATCGTTGCGATCAACAAAGATGAAGAAGCTCCAATTAATGCAGTAGCAGACTACTGGTTAGTAGGTGACCTGAACACTGTAATTCCTGAATTGGTTTCTAAAATCTAATTTCTGAATCAGGTTCGAAAAACGCCTCTTGTCTTTGGCTAAGAGGCGTTTTTTATTGTCTATATTTTCTAAAATATATTTATTTTCATAGGCATATGAGACAAATTAAAATGATAAAAAATTAAATAAGATAATAAATGTCAATCTTACAGCAACCTGAAAAAATATGATTTTTAATGATCCTTTATTTCAGCGTATTTTTATTCTGATTATTGGTTTGATCATCTTTCTCCTAAGTTTGGGAAGCTTGGTCTATTGCATCCAGTCAAGTCTATCTTTTGGTTTAGTCGCTTTCTTTTTAATATGTGGCTGTTTTGCTTATGTCGGGATGCTATTTATGTTGGCAGCATTCGCTGATACTGAAATACTCAATCGCAGGGCAGGTTAGCTATTTGAGGGACCTTCAGCTGATCCCATTGGGCTGGTGATATATATCTTATTTATAATTACTATTGGATTTGTCATTGGCGTCATTGCGCTGATTTTAACGTTTTTGATTAGATTGGTGCTGCCGTATCAGAAGTATTAAAGCAGTTGGGGTTAAAAATTTACCTATGAAAACCTGAGTTTTTTTAGGATCATACATAGATATGCACTAGGACTGATTCATCAACAAAGATTAGGAAACATCCATTCGCTGAGTCGATGATGACGGGTCGAGTTATTGAATAAGTATTTTTAATACTGCTCAGAAAAATACAAAATCAGTTTTCTGGCTGGAAAATACTTTGCAGTCAGATCATGACTATTTCATTTGGGTGAAAAGTGATAAAATTCGACTTTGCTTTTCCTCCTGCTTTGAATCATGTTCTTTTCCAAAACTAGCCGTCTCCTGTCAATGAGCTTTCTGCTTATTGCTCTTTATCTGAGTATCTGTATTCATACTGCCTGGAATGCACCACTTGAAGTGACGCGGTACTTATTTAGTGAATCAGGCGCTTTTGAGGTGCTTAGTCCGTGGTTATGGTATTTGCTTGCACTTTTGTGTCTGCTCAATATTGAAATCAAGTTAAATACCCGAATTTTTATGGCAGTAGCTGCAATTCTGCTGGGAATGCGGGAAATGGATTTTCATAAGCGTGTGTTTGAAGTCAGTTTTATTAAAACCAATTTTTATCGCAGTGCTGAAATTCCCATGATGGATAAAGTGCTTGGATTTATCTTGTTGTCAGGCATCGCTTTTGTTTTCATTATACTGTTGAAAAAGTTAATCACTACTATGCGTACGGCTAAAAACACCTGGAACACAGCATACTTTTTTGTCTTTTTGACGATTGCCTGTGGTGGGATTAGTAAAGTACTAGACCGTACGACATCAACACTTAGTGAAGAGTTTAGTATAAAACTGCTGCCCCAAACACAAGTCATGATTATGACTATTGAAGAAGGGGTAGAGATGCTGCTGCCGATCTTGCTGATTGTGGCAGTATTGAATTACAAAAAAGTATCTAATTAAGATCACTTTTAGCCAATTCTAAGCCCAAAAAAGATGCTTAAATTTTTGCAGCA
This sequence comes from Acinetobacter sp. YH12108, assembly GCF_013419055.1. NCBI lineage: Bacteria > Pseudomonadati > Pseudomonadota > Gammaproteobacteria > Moraxellales > Moraxellaceae > Acinetobacter > Acinetobacter sp. YH12108. Next base: position 106,519 of record NZ_VPAW01000005.1, read on the forward strand.
TCTTTTTTTTACGCCTGTTGATTTTATAATTTTTTCGTCGTTAAAAATAACAGGAAAATGATCACTAAAATGAAGATAATTAACAAGGTTAAGCTCAATATTTCGACACAAAAATACAAGTGTTTATGCTATAATTTAGGGCTGTATTTTAGTTTTTAACTCTGTCGTTTGAGTTAATTATTTTGCAAGTTTTACGACATATAAATGCAAGCCAAATCTGGCTTGTAGAATAAGGAGTATGCATGAGCGTATCGGAAATTAGACCGATTGCCATTGAGGATGAACTCAAGCACTCGTATTTAGACTATGCAATGAGCGTGATTGTTTCACGTGCCTTGCCGGATGTACGAGATGGTCTAAAACCTGTTCATCGTCGTGTGCTTTTCGCAATGCACGAATTGGGCAATGACTACAACAAAGCTTACAAAAAGTCTGCCCGTGTTGTAGGTGATGTCATCGGTAAATATCATCCACATGGTGATTCTGCTGTTTATGAAACCATTGTCCGTATGGCTCAGGACTTTAGTCTGCGCTACCAACTGGTTGATGGTCAAGGGAACTTTGGTTCGATCGATGGCGATAGCGCTGCGGCAATGCGTTATACCGAAGTTCGTATGCGTAAGCTGACTCATGAATTACTGGCTGATCTGGAAAAAGATACAGTTGACTGGGAAGATAACTACGACGGTTCTGAGCGTATTCCGCAAGTCATGCCAACTCGTATTCCGAACCTGTTGGTGAATGGTGCGGCTGGTATTGCAGTCGGTATGGCGACCAATATGGCGCCACACAACATGACTGAAGTGGTGAATGCGTGTCTGGCTTATGCAGATAATCCAAATATCAGCATCGAAGGTCTGATGGAATATATTTCCGGTCCAGATTTCCCAACGGGCGGTATTATTTACGGTAAATCAGGTATCGTGGATGCCTATCGTACCGGTAAAGGCCGTTTGCATATTCGTGGTAAATATCACTTTGAAGAAGATGCCAAATCTGGCCGTACTACGATTGTCTTCACAGAAATTCCTTATCAGGTCAACAAAGCGAAAACGATTGAACGTATCGCCGAGCTGGTCAAAGAGAAAAAACTTGAAGGCATTTCTGAACTTCGTGATGAATCGGACAAGGAAGGGATGCGTATTGCGATTGACCTGAAGCGTGGTGAAAATGCTGAAGTCATCGTCAATAACCTGTTCCAGAATACACAGTTAGAAAATTCTTTCAGCATTAACATGGTTTGCTTGGACAATGGCCAGCCGAAATTGATGAATCTGAAAGACATCATCGCTGCGTTTATTCGTCACCGTCAAGAAGTCGTGACACGTCGTACTATGTACGAACTGCGCAAAGCACGTGAACGTGGTCATATTTTAGAAGGTTTAACCGTTGCTCTGGCAAATATTGATGCTATCATCGAAACCATTAAAACTTCTGCCAACCCGGCTGAAGCGCGTGAGCGTTTACAGGCAGGTGAGTGGGCAGCAGGCGGTGTGGCAGCGTTGTTAGAAAAAGCGGGTGCTGTTTCTGTACGTCCTGATGAAATTGAAGGTGAAGATCCAAACCGTCCATTTGGTATTGATGGCGATGTGTATCGTTTATCTCCGACTCAAGTCAACGCGATTATGGAATTGCGTTTACACCGTTTGACCGGTCTTGAGCAGGATAAACTTCAAGCTGAATATTCTGAAATCTTAGGTCAAATTGCTGAATACACAGCCATCTTAAATGACTTCAACTTATTGATGAACGTGATTAAAGAAGAGCTAGCGCTAATTCTTCAGCAATATGGCGATGCGCGTAAAACAGATATCGTTGAGTCTCGTATCGACTTCTCTCGTGAAGACCTGATTCCTGAAGAACAAATGGTTCTTACGGTTTCAAAAACTGGTTATGCGAAAACTCAACCATTATCTGACTATGCTGCGCAACGTCGTGGCGGTCGTGGTAAGTCTGCAACCAGCATGAAAGAAGACGATTACATCCAGCACATGGTTGTAACATCGAACCATGCTACGGTACTTTGCTTCACCAATGTCGGTAAGGTTTATCGCCTGAAAGTTTATGAGGTGCCACAAGCTTCGCGTGGTGCCAAAGGTCGCCCAATGGTGAACTTGTTGCCGCTGGATGACAACGAAACCATTACTGCTATCTTGCCAGTGATTGATGCACCGAAGAAATTCAAAGAACGTCTGGCTGACTTCAAGGCATTTGTGAAGACCAATGCTGCCCAGCTGCAAACCAATGAAGTGATCAATAGTCACTTTGCGGCACTAGAAGCTGCTCTTGCTGAATCTGAAGATGGTGCAGATGATATTTCTGATGCACTGCGTGTTCAATTGAAAGAGCTTGGTTTAGCACTTTCAACCACTGATCTTGATGCTGACATCATCAATGACTTTGCACAGCAAGCCGAAGCTGTTCGTAAGAACTTCTATGTGTTTATGGCGACTGAGTACGGTACGATTAAACGTGTAGAACTGGAACAGTTCTCAAATGTTCGTTCAAACGGTTTACGTGCGATTGAACTGAATGGCGATGACACCTTAATTGGTGTTGCGATTACTGACGGTGAACAGCAAATTATGTTGTTCTCGAACGAAGGTAAAGCAATTCGTTTCGCAGAGACTGACGTACGTTCAATGGGTCGTTCAGCCAAAGGTGTACGCGGTATGCGCGTGACCATCGGTGCTTCTCAGGTTGAAGATGCAGAAGATGCAGATATTGAATCTGATGATGAAGATGCAACTGAAGCTAACTTCATTAGTCGTATCGTATCTCTGGTTGTTGTGCCTGAAACCGGTGAAGTGCTGTGTGCTTCTGCAAATGGTTATGGTAAACGTACCCCGGTAGATGACTTCCCAACCAAGAAACGTGGCGGTAAGGGTGTGATTGCAATCAAGACCTCAGAACGTAACGGTGAGCTGGTCGGTGCAGTTGCGATTGACGCATCTAAAGAACTGATGCTGATTTCTGATGGCGGTACACTGGTTCGTACCCGTGCTTCTGAAGTGGCACAGACTGGTCGTAATGCACAAGGTGTTCGTCTGATCCGTCTGGCTGAAGACGAAAAACTGGTGGGTGTAGAAGCGATTGAAGCAGTTGAAGATGAGTTGGAAATATTGGAAGATATTGAAAATACTGAATCTGCAGCTGATGATGTAACTGATACACAAGAAGCTGAAAAAGATGATGACAATACAGTAGAGGAATAAGTTCTGCTACTGATGAAAAAGGGCGCTTCGGCGTCCTTTTTTACACATCGGCTAAATGAGAGATAGATAATGAAAACCAGATTGATGCTTTTGACCGCAGCTATTGCACTTAGTGGCTGTAATAATGCAATGGATAGTATGCCTGATCCAAGCCCTGAACAGGAAAAGGCTGCGCAAGTAGCTTATGAAGATCTGCGTGATGGAAAATATGACGAGTTTTTAGCTCAGCTTGAACCGAAGTTACAGGCAGAGTTTCAAAATAATGAAAAAATCATGAAGCGTTTTTCACGTTCAATTCCGCAAGGTGAATATAAGTCCAAGACTATCATGAGAAAGAACTTCGAGGAAAATAACGGTAAACCGAGTGAATACAAGGTCAGCTATGAAATTGTCTATCCAAAAAATCTGGTTCAGTATGATGTGAGTTTTGACCAGCCGAATGGCAGTACTAAAATCCGCAACTTTAATATTCAGGTATTTGGTGAATAATTTTCAATGCGAATAGCCTGAGTAAATCCAGATTTAAGAACGTGGGCGTAGCCGATAATAGCCTAAGACCATACAGATGATGCCGATCACCAATAGATAAGCAAGCTTTCCTAGAATCATATAAGTGGGCACACCCATCTGATTGAGTTGAATAAACATCTGCACGATTTGGGTCGAAGGTAAGGCTTGCCCAATAAGTTGGACCCAGACTGGCATGGCAGCATGCGGCCAGGCGACTCCTGAAAGCATAAAGAGCGGAATCGAAGTAAAAACAATGATATGGCCGGCGCGTTCTGGCATGTCCAGAAAACTGGCGAACAGCACTGTGATACCGATCATGCAGAATACAAAGACAGGTACAGCAAGCAGCATGCCCCAGAAATTTCCACCACGGGGATAATCAAAATACCAGAAAGTAAAACCAAACAGGTAATAACAGCCCAGACAGCCAATGGTCAGAATCGCCAAACTGATGCCACTTAAGGTGGTCAGATTAATCACCTGTCTACTTTCTCGATACAACGCAATTAACATACTCAGGCCTAGAAAAATAGTCTGATGAATAATCAATGGCGCAACAGCCGGAAACACATAGCTGCCATAGCCAGAAAGCGTATTAAATAATGGAATCTGGTGAATGGATAGGGCAGGAGAGAAGTGTGAAATCTCGCTAAAGCGTTCAGCATATTCACTTAAGGTATTTTCTACTGAAGAGACCAAGCCTAAACCAATCTGTTTGGTAATTAAAAAGTTAGCAGCACTTAAGTACAGTCCAATCCCGCCATTTTCACCATGCAGGATAGATTGAGAAAGATTATCTGGTAATAATAAAATCCCGTCAGCTTTTTGAGTTTCCACCCAGTATTTGGCTTCAGCAAAATTTCCAGTCACCGCCTTGATTTGTACATTGGGGCTTTGGCTGACATGACTGATAATGGTATTGGTTAAAGCACTTTGCTCTTCGTCGACAATAATAATCGGCAAGGCTTCTGCCTGTTCTGCCTTATATGCGGTCGGATAAAAAAAACTGTAAAACAGAACCGATAAAATCAGCGTGGTAAAAATACTGGTATTGCTAATAATGTCTTTAAAAGTTTGGCAATAAGCTTTCCAGAGTGATTTCATGGTGACACTCCTTTGGCTGTTTTTTTGAGAAAGACATAGGCCAGCACAGCATAAAGCACGACATAAATGACGAGCACGAACATCGGTTGCAGTGAAAGAGAGAGCGGACTGCCAATCACCCATTGCTCCGTCTGTAATTTGGCATAGGGTGTATAGGGAATAATATTGGCCCAGAACTGGGTGAATAGTGGAGCATTATTAAGGGGTAAAGTTACCCCAGCAAAACTGAGTGATGAACCACCATAAACTGCTAGTAGACCAAAAGATTTGGTCAGGTCTTGAGTGGCCAGAACCACCGCACTACTGATAAAGGCATAGGCACTATAGAACAGTATTTGCGCCAGAAGAATTGGCCATAATGACCCGGCAATAAACCAGCCGCGAATTTCGACCAGCCAAAACATCCAAGCCCAGGTCCAGCAACAAAATATTGCTACATAAACCAGATTTTTAGACAGCAGTGCCGACCACAAGTTTTGTTGGGCAATCCAATGACTAACAGTATGTCGTTTAATTTCCTGACCCACAGCAAAAGCCACACAGCAACATAACAGCAAGTGCAAAATTGCCGGCACCATGTAAGGTTCCAGATAAAATTCATAATTCAGCTGCGGATTATACAGTGGGGAAATTTTAATATTCGGTGTAGGTGCTTCCAGATAGGGGAGCGTGTTACCTAGATACTGCTTGCCAGTAAATTCAGCCAGAGCCTGCAAGGTGCTAAGTAGCATAGCCGAAGAAATGGTATTCCCGATACTAAAATAACTCTGATTAAAAGCAATACTAATTTCAGCATCCTGAGCTTTGACCAGTCGTTGCTCGGCTCCGGCAGGAATATGAATATAGCCCCAGATTTTATTTTCGTTTAATAGCTTTTCGATTTCGACCGTTTGATCAGAAATGGTATGCACTTGTAGGGTATGATTCAAAGATAAATGATCATAAATCTTGCTGCTCAGGCTACTTTGATCCTGATCAATAATGGCGACTGGTAGATGATCCGGTTTGCCTTTGGCAAACATGCTGCCAAGTAAAATCAGAATACAGGCTGGGGCGAGCAGAACCAGAGTCAGATCACATTTCTCTCTGCATAAATAGCGTATTTCACGCTGAATACCCGCCCAGAATCCAGAAGCCATTTATTTTGGCTCTTTCAATTTAAACAGCACGCTCATGCCGACTTTTAACTCAGGCATTTCAGTGACTGGCACAAGATGAACTTTAAAACTGCGGACATCATAACCACCGGTTTGGCGCGTGGTTTTAATGGTGGCAAATTCACCTTCAGCACTAATATTTTTTACTTTAAAAGTAGCTGATTGATTCAGTGCCGGAATAAACCCTTCAAGCTGTTGCTGTTTACCTAAAGCGGCATATTGGTCTTCACGAATATTCAGGCTAATCCAGCGTTCTGCCGAGATCAGGCTGACCACTGGCACTGCGGTTGCCACCAGCTCAGTGGCATTTCCATAGGTTTTGGAGACGGTACCATCAATCGGTGCCAATAATTCAGTTTCTGCTTCTAGTGCATTGGCTTCGGCGACTGCTGCACGGGCTATATCGACCTGAGCATCTGCAGAACTTTTCTGTTCTGGTGTACTGCCGCGTTTAGCCCGGGCATATTGCTGATAAGCAGCTTCGGTCATTTGGGATGCAGATTGTGAAGCTGCAAACAGTTCATCTCGGCGCTGGCGGGAAATGACACCCTCCTTAAACAGGTTAGCTCCACGTTGATAGGAAGTTTTAGCGAGTTGCTCCTGTGCTTTTAGTGACTGCCAGTTGGCATACAGAGAAGCGATATTTTCTTCCTGAGAACCACGTTCTGCGGTGGACTGAAGTGCTAATGCAGACTGTAAAGTAGCTAAGGCCTGCTGCTTTTTCGCCTCAATTTCAGGACTATGCAATTTTACCAGCGCCTGGCCTTTCTTGACGTTATCGCCTTCCTGTACATAAATCTTTTCAATCCGGCTTGGAACTTTGGTGGCCACTTGAACGGTTTCTGCCTCAACCCGGCCTTGTAGCTCGATTTCTTTGGGTTGATAGGTTTTCCATAGGCCAAACCCAATCAAAGCAAGAATCACTGGAATTAAAGCTAAAAGCAGATATTTTTTGCGCGATTTTTTTTCTGTGCTTTCAGGATTATCTGGCTCTGATTCACTGTAATTGATTTCTGAAGCCGGTTCATCAACAGGATGTTCTGGCTTTTGCTCATCTGTCATGTCTGGCTCCATTAACGAATATAGTGGGTATTGGCATGTTGCATGTAATTTGGAAATTCAACAATTGAGCCATGGCTCTGTAATAAGGTCGCAAGAGACATCACATATTTAAAAGCATTTAATGCCATTTCTGCTTTTAAACTGCTGAGCATGTTTTGGGCATCGATGACCTGAGTGGCTGTCCCGACATCTTCCTTAAAGGATAACTCCTGAATACGCAGATTTTCCTGAGCTGCTTTCAGATTCTGCTGAAGTAGAGCATCACTTTGCTGGGCGCTGACTGCTTCACTAAATGATTTATAAATCAGGTTTTCAATCTCCTGTTGGGTACGCGCCGTCATGAGTTCAGCGGCATAGCGTTTCAGCTCAGCAGCCTGAATATTTTTATTTTTATCAATGCCTGAGAACAGGTTATAGCGTGCAGCTACACCCACAATCCAGTTTTGATGTTGATCCAGGCTATATTCACCAAACGCAAAAACATTTGGCTTTTTAGCGGCCTGCTGGGCTTTGACATTGGCTTTGGCCAGCTCGGTATCCATCTGCATTTTTTTGATCAGAGGAGAGTTCTGACTAAAACTGCTGAGCAGAATATTCACATTTTGGGGTTCAGCACGATTCACAAATAAAGGTGTGCTTAGCTCGGTGATATTGCTATCCAGCAACAGATTATTTAGCTGAAATAGGGCAGCATTCAGATTGGCTTGGGCATTTTGTTGTGCGCGTTCAGCATTATTGCGTGCCACTTCGAACTGCATGCGTTGACCTTTACTGATAAAACCCTGCTGTTCCAGCTTCAGAGCATTACGATAATGTTGTTGCATGGCATTTGAATTAAAGAGTGCTGCATCCAGTAACTGTTTTTGTAGTTGAACATTAAAGTAAGACTGAATCAGTTCAAAACGCTGCGTGTCCTGTTGCTGCTGATTGCTAAGTTCGCTACGTCCTGACTGAATATTGGCAATTTCTTTGGCGCTACGGGTGAGGCCTCCGGTATATAGTGGCATCATCACGGAAACAGTGGGACGAATCACCTGATCTTCAAGGACTACATTAGACGTATCCGGAATCAGACCAACTCCGCTATGAATAGTATTGTTAAGTCCTTCACGCAGTGGATCAGTAATACCTGCAGGTAGATCCACACCATTACTGGCTTCCCACTCATTAAGCCGGCCATTCACGCCTTGAGAGAGTGAATTTTCCAGATTATTTTTAAACTGCTTTAATGGAATATCGACTTCACTATGAAAGGCATAGGCACGAACATTCAGGTCAACACGAGGTAGGCCAATACCTTTGACAGCTTCTGCTTCAAGTTTTGACGCTTGCTCCAGACTTTGAAAAGCCTGGCTACTATAGGAACGTTGCAACAATTGTTGTTCTGCATCCTTAAAGCTGATGCTTTGTGCATAAGCAAAACTGCCATACATCATAGATGCAAGCACAGTCAGACCCCAGCAGACACATTGTTTATTTTTCTTCATATTCATAAAGTGGTAATGTAAAAGTCACATTAATTCAGTCTAAGCTGCATTATAAATCAAGTGTTTGCAGTGCAGGAATGGGTTAAGTTGTAGTATTGTTGTAATTTGAAACAATTCACTTCTCAAGTTTCAAGCTGATAGTTCTATGTCACTCTAAAACTTGAGCCGAGTTTAAATTCATTTTTCAATTATTTTATATTAGCGGCCGATTCAACATCTTCTAAGCATTGGATGAGATTGAATATTTTTAGCTGTACAATTTCTCATAAATGAAATCACCGAGTTAGAACAAAAAAATCAAAGATATTCAAATTATCCCTCGAATCTAGATTGGTTTTTTGACTCTATCTTCATTCTTGGATAGAAATAATTTTGTGCAAGCGGCGTCCAGATATGGTTAAATGCCATCATTTTATTGTGTTTCACTCTGAAAGGAAAAATCATGCGCGCGTACAACTTCTGTGCTGGTCCTGCTGCATTACCTACTGCCGTACTTGAAAAGGCTCAAGCTGAAATGCTTGACTGGCAGGGCAAAGGTCTTTCGATCATGGAAATGAGCCACCGTAGTGCAGACTATGTTGCAGTTGCGGAAAAGGCAGAAGCAGACCTTCGCAAACTCATGAATATTCCTGAGAACTATAAAGTACTGTTCTTGCAGGGTGGTGCATCTTTGCAATTCTCGGCAATTCCATTGAACTTGCTGGGTAAAAACAACAAAGCTGACTATATCCGTACCGGTATCTGGTCTGAAAAAGCATTGAAAGAAGCTAAACGCTATGGCGATATCAATGTGGTTGAAGCAGGCATTAAAACTGAAGATGGTAAATTAGCGATTGCTGATCAAAGCACATGGAATCTTTCTGATGATGCCGCTTATGTGCATTATGCAGATAACGAAACTATTGGCGGTCTGCAATTTGCCCATGTGCCAGAAACTGATAAGCCACTCGTATGTGATTTCTCTTCAAGCATTCTGTCTGCACCGATTGATGTTTCTAAATTCGGTCTGATCTATGCCGGTGCGCAAAAGAATATTGGCCCTGCAGGTTTAACACTGGTTATTATCCGTGAAGATCTGCTTGATCAGGCAAAACCTGAAATTCCAAGCATCCTGAAATATGCAGATCAAGCGAAAAACGGTTCGATGGTCAACACACCATCAACTTATGCATGGTATCTATCTGGTCTGGTATTTGAATGGTTACTGGAACAGGGCGGTGTAGACGCGATTCATAAAGTGAACCTGCAAAAAGCTGAATTGCTTTATGGCTATATCGATTCTAGCGACTTCTATGCAAATCCGATTGCCAAAGAAAACCGTTCAATCATGAACGTTCCATTTACCTTAGCAAATCCTGAACTTGAAAAACAGTTCCTGCAAGAAGCAAAAGAAAACCATTTGCTTAACCTTGCCGGCCACCGTTCAGTAGGCGGTATGCGTGCCAGCATTTACAATGCCGTACCGTTAGAAGGTGTACAGGCATTGGTAAACTTCATGGATGACTTTGCTAAACGCAATGCTTAATTCCTGAGAATTAAAAAACCCGGCAATTGGCCGGGTTTTTTTATCATTTAATTCGGGTTAAAAAACAAAGTTATGTAAGATATAGCCGCAAATGAGCATACCCAATACGAAAAATAGGCATGACATCATATCAAGCTGATAACGCGAGCCAAGATGATGCTCAACCTGCTGTAAATTTTCTTCTTGAACGATTTTCATAGATATTTATTATCCGATCTATTTATCGTAAATGATTATTTGTTGATCGTATTTTTACCATAAAAAATTGATTAAATAAAGTACATTCTTAACTAAACTTCATAAAGTATTAATTTTATTTAAATAACTGGCCTCAATATATTCATAAAAATAGAACTATTATATTAAGTCATTATTTTTATAATGTTTTTAATATGATTATTCAGTTTAAGATAACATTGAAAATGAATTTATTTGAATTTAAATCTGTGGATAAATCTATTTTTAATAAATTCAAAATCCATTAATTCTGATTTCAATTGTGGATAAAAAATAATCAGAATTGAGAGAATATCGCACTAAAATAAATAAAAAACAGGAGACTCATATAAAAATATGAGCCTCCGATCTGGATATTCAGCTTAAGCTGCTTTTCGATAGATATTGGCCTGAATCCACAGATTGCCCCGAATATATTGACCAATCTGGAAATCTTTATGCTTGTCATTGCGGGTGGCTACACGGATTAAGGTAGCCGGCTGGCCTTCATCATGAATCAGGGTAACATCATAGAGCATGTAGTCCTGATCCATAAATTGCATTGAAGTTTTACCGACAATATTGCCCTGGAACCAGGCTTCATCTTCCTGACCCATGGTCTCACCATAGAGATAAGCGACCATTTTGGAGAAATCAACCGTTACCGGTTCTTTGTCTTCTTCAGATTTCGGCTCCCAAGCATCGATCTGTTCCTGTAAATTATCCGGTGCAACACCATTATTTTCCGCAAGAATTGCATTCAGGGCACGGTGATGTTTGATAGAGGCAGGATCATCCACGACTAAATGTTCATGATCAGTCACCACTTCCAGTTCATAAGCCCAGGCATTTAAGTTGACGATATAAGACTGGTCTTTTTCATAATGCGACCGGTTGACGCTGTACAGCGTATCAAAGGCATAGATGATATTGTTGGCACCCAGATTGAGACGCAACACAGCTTGGGTGTCGGATTTACAAGAAATAATCCGGTCAATCGTGGCTTTCACCTGGTAGGGACTGTCAAAACCCGGAAATGCGGTTTTCACAGCCTGTGGCTTGTTATTTTCTACGGCAATCACTTGGCTTAACTGTACCGCAGCTTTGCTCGGTCCCTGAATCAGCCAGGTGGTTTCATCCATATCGCATTCTTGTGTACACAAGCCCATCGGCATTACAGGTGCATCAAGGGCTTTGCCTAACCATTGAGGAACATCTGTGCCTGGGTTTTCAGTAAGCAAGGTCCAATGTTCGACATGACTACCGAAATTCTGATCATCAATAGTGATGATCTCTGGGCTATTCTGTTTTTTCATATGCACAATTGATCTTGGATGACTTATTTATAGTTAATCGAGGGTCATTGCGATTTTTCAAGTCACTCGAATGAATTTAAAAATTAAAATGCAAATCATGTGAAGTCAAATATTTTTCTAGTTGTGAGTGGCTGACTCATTTAATACGGTTGAGTTGAGTATTTAAATACCAGGATATTCAGAGAAAGAGCGTTTTTAAGCATCAACCTGCATTCTCTGATTTGCTACACTAGTCCAAATTTCTCCCTTATGGAAAGCTGTGTGTTGCCATTCAAACTTTGGGTCGATGCAGATGCATTACCTCGTATTCTGAAAGATGTGATTATCCGTGCCTCCGATCGTTATCAGCTTGAAGTCACTTTTGTGGCTAATCAGCCGGTAGGGATTACACCGTCGATTCGTATCAATTCTATTCAGGTCATGAGCGGGGCAGATGCGGCGGATCAGGAAATTGTTGACCGTATGAAAGAGCATGACATTGTGGTGACGCAGGATATACCCTTGGCTGCTCAAGTCATCGAGAAGGGTGGTATCGCGATTCACCCGCGTGGTGAAATCTATACAGTGGCTAACGTCAAAGCACGTCTGCATTTACGTGATTTTATGGATACCTTGCGTGGTGCCGGTGTGCAAACTGGTGGCCCACCGCCGATTTCTGAACGTGATAAGCGTGAGTTTTCCAGCTCTCTAGATCAAACCATTCAAAAACAGAAACGTAAAACTGCGATTAAATAAAAAACGAGATTAAGTATGCCCCCAAAAAGTAACCTGATGTTGACCTATGCCTTGCTGGTTTTCATCTGGTCCACCACACCACTGGCGATTGTCTGGAGTGTGGAAGATTTGCATCCAATGTGGGCATTGGCGATCCGCTTCTTTTTGGCTTTGCCTCTGGCCTTAGGATTATTGTGGTTATTTAAAACCAGATTACCGCTTGATCGTGTTTCCCTGCATAGTTACTTGGCAGGTGCTTGCAGTTTTATCGGCTCGCAAATTTTTACTTACTGGTCTACGGATTATTTAAGTTCCGGTATCATTGCCTTAATGTTCGGCTTGGCACCCCTCATTTCAGGTCTGATTGGGCGTTTTGTCTTTCAGATGCAGCTTTCCCTGAATCAATGGCTGGGGATGGGAATCGCTTTAACTGGACTTTCGGTGATCTGTCTAGGTGATGCAGATCAGCATATACAGCCAATTGGAATCGTGATCGCTCTGGTTGGTGTATTAGTTTATTGCGTATCTATGTTCTGGGTGAAGAAAATTAATGCACCAATTGATCCTATGGCACAGGCGGCCGGTTCGATTGGCTTGTCAGTCGTTTTTTCTCTGGGTATGTTGCCATTTATCTGGCAATACGCACCCACTGCTATGCCACATGCCAAGTCCTTATTTGGTCTGGTATATGCGGTAATTATGGCTTCGCTGATTGCGATGTTCTGTTATTTCAAGCTGGTACAGAAAATTAAACCGACGACTTTGTCTTTAACCACAGTCCTGACACCAATGCTGGCCTTGCTGGTAGGTGTATTATTGAATAATGAAAAATTGCCACTCATTGCTTTGGTGGGTGTAGTAATTTTATTGTTCGGCTTAGTGGTTTATTTCGCTAAAGAAATTAAGGCGAGCTATAAAGCCCGCCTTTAATAAAAAGATAAATGCCAGTCTTAAGCAAAGCTGGCTTTCACACATTCGCCCAGTTTGACGCGATCCTGAGGATGCAGGGTAATGAAATAAGCACCCGTACGATATTTCCCGTTTTCTTCTGCACGACTGTAGGCCACCTGAGCGGTTGCCGCGATGTGGAAGAAGTTTTCCGGGTGACTTAAAGTCACATGTAGATAGGTGCCTTCGCTAATCGGCTGATCACTAAAGAAGCTAAAACCGGTCTCTGAAAAGTTCACATGTTCCGGTACAGGTAACATGCTTTGTACAATTGCGTCATACAAAGAACCGGTAATAAGGTTTAATTTTTGGTTGAATAAGGATAAGATTCGAGCAATTTGTTGATCTTTTTCAGATAATTGTTCTAATTCGTAGTTAACAGCATGATCAAATTGATCTAGCTCTGCAAGTAGTAGAAAATAGCGGGGCAATACGAAATTAGCATCGTAAGGATCATTCAAGGCAACATCATCGGAAATAATCTGATAATTGATTCGTAAAGCAGCATCGATTCGAGACATGACTCGTCTTTCAGTGAATCCGTTTGGATGCTGTACATTTTCCATAATTTATTACCTCGGACTAGATGGTTATGTTCAAACCAATCTCGCTGTATATAGGGTTGAAATATACTCGCGCACGGCGTAGTAACCACTTCATTTCTTTTATCGCATTGGTCTCAATGATCGGTCTCACGCTCGGTGTAGCAGTCCTCATTACAGTTTTGTCTGTCATGAATGGTTTTGACCGAGAGTTGAAAAATCGCGTCTTGGGGATGGTTCCTCAAGCCACTGTTTCTTCGACGCAAATTCTAACAAATTGGCCTGAACTTGCAAAGCAGATTGAGCGGCATGAACACGTTCAAGGTGTGGCTCCTTTTACCCAGTTACAGGGGATGCTCACGGCTCAAGGGCAAGTTGCCGGAATTATGGTCAGCGGAATTGAACCAAAGTATGAGAAGAAAGTTTCGATCATCCAGAACCATATGGTCGAGGGTAGTATTGATAACCTGAAAAAAGGTGAATTTGGGATTGTTTTAGGCAAACAGATGGCAGATGCCATGGGCGTAGGCTTGAACGATAATATTACCTTGGTTCTACCTGAAGCGACGCCTTCACCAGCGGGTGTTGTGCCACGTTTTAAACGCTTTAAAGTGGTTGGGATCTTCAGCATTGGTGCAGAAGTTGATTCGATGATGGGTTATATTGCCTTGAACGATGCTTCAACCTTGTTACGTCTGCCAGATGGTGCACAAGGCGTACGTATGAAGCTGGATGACATTTTCGCAGCGCCTCAGGTTTCTCAGGAAATTGTGCGTGATTTACCGGGTAACTTCTATGCCTCTGACTGGACTTATACCCACGGTAATCTGTTCAGCGCAATTCAGATGGAAAAAGCAATGGTCAGCTTATTATTATTCCTGATTGTCCTGGTCGCAGCATTTAATATCGTGTCTTCACTGGTAATGGTGGTCACAGATAAAAAATCCGACATCGCAATTTTACGTACTTTGGGTGCTTCACCTGCCACGATTACCCGAATCTTTATGGTTCAAGGTACTGTGATCGGCGTAATCGGAACTTGTGCGGGTGCCATTCTCGGGATTATTGCCGCCACCAGTATTAGTAGTTTTATTGGCTGGTTAAACAATTCACTTGGTCTGAATATGTTTGATGCTTACTTCATCAACTATTTACCTTCTTATCTGCGCTGGCAGGATGTGGTCGTGATTGTAGGTCTGTCACTTGCTTTAAGTTTCCTGGCCACTATTTATCCAGCATTCCGTGCTGCTAAAATTCAACCGGCGGAGGCATTGCGTTATGAGTAATCTGGTTCTGGATGCCCAAAATATCGAGAAATCTTTTACAGATGGAAAATCTACGGTTGATGTGATCAAAGGGATTTCATTGCAGGTAAAGGCCGGGGAATTTGTTTCTATTGTCGGTTCAAGTGGTTCCGGTAAAAGTACCTTGTTGCATATTCTGGGAGGATTGGATCGTCCTTCTGCCGGACAAGTGATGGTCAATGGCCGCCGTTTTGACAATTTATCTGAAGCAGAACGCGGCTATGTCCGTAATGAAAATTTGGGCTTTGTATATCAATTCCACCATTTATTGCCAGAGTTTACTGCACTAGAAAATGTCGCGATGCCTTTAATGCTTCGTAAAAACGTCAAGTTTAAAGAGGCTAAACAGCAGGCAGAATACTTACTGGAGCGTGTTGGATTAACCCATCGTTTAACCCATCAACCGGGCGAACTTTCAGGGGGCGAGCGTCAGCGTGTAGCACTGGCTCGTGCCGTGGTGACCAAGCCGAAGTTAATGATGGCAGATGAGCCAACAGGTAACTTGGACCGTAAAACAGCCGATAAAATCTTTGAGTTACTAACTGAATTACGTAGCGAATTCAATATGGCTATGTTAATTGTGACCCATGATGAGCAATTAGCGCATTCGGCAGACCGAATTCTACATATGCGTGATGGCTTGTGGATGAATGACTAATTGCAGGAATAATCCTCTTTAATTGAAGCTCACCTCGGTGGGCTTTATTATTGCCTGCACATAATAATAAAAAAGAAAATCTTCATGTTGCAATGGCTGTGTTTGGGCTGGATTTTAGGCCTAGCCTGTATGGGAAAATCTTTTCTGAATATTGAGTTGAATTCAATCTCAGTGATATTTCTTGCTGTGCTCTGTTATTTCTGTAGTTCTAAGCTCAATGCGATTCTAAAAAATTCCTTATATAAAGGATTGCTGGTAGGCACCTGCATTCTAATCGGGATATTTCTGGGACATGGTTATGCCAATCAACAGCTCAGCCAACGGCTATTAAATGTCGAACATGAAGTACAGCAGAAAGACATTATTGTTTATGTCAAACACTTAAATAAACTGAGTGATCAATCTATCCAGCAGCCTTTGGAAGTATTAAATCTCGATGGACGTACCGTGACCTGGATGAGTTTTCTATCTGTAAATCCTCCCAGTACTTCACAACTATCAGCGAATCATGAAAATTTAAATACGCTTGAACTGGGGCATTATTACCGGCTGCAAGGGCAGGTACGTCCTAATCACAGTTATACAACGCCCGGTGCTTTTGATGCGGAAAAATGGGCACTGCAACAGAATGTGATGGCAGGTTTCCGGATCAAACAGATAGAGCAACTTGATTCAGCTACTGTTTCTACACTGGGGTATAGTCAGTTTATTCGAGAGCAAAGAGCTTTAACTCAGCAATTTCTACTTTGGGTAGAGAAGAAGCGGCTGCAATTAAGAGAGTTCATAGCAAGGCAACCTGTACAAAATAAAGGTTTGCTTCTGGCTTTGCTCACCGGAGATGAAAGCCTTTTAAATCCTGCAACTGAACAGCAATTTCGACGTATGGGTATGAGTCACTTACTGGCGATTTCCGGACCACATGTGCTGATCTTTGCCCTGATGGTCTGTACTATGCTTCGGCTACTTGTCGCACGAAGTATGCCTCAGCTTTATCTAAGATGGCCACGCCAGTATTTTTTAGCTTTGCCTTTTCTGTTTTGTGTGGTGCTGTACTGTGCCTTTGTGGGTTTTGAAATCCCGGCAATCCGCACTCTGCTGATCTGTATGATTGGTGTCTTCCTCATGCTGCTTCGACAAAATCTGCAGGCTTTAAAACTTCTGATTCTGAGTGCCGCCTTACTGTTATTCATTGATCCCTTTAGTATCTTGTCCGCGGCTTTCTGGCTGTCCTATGGGGCCTGTTTTGTATTGCTCAGAATTTATCAGACCATTCAACAGCAACCATCCGAGCAAAATCAGACAGCAATACAAAAACTGTATTTTGCAGCTAAAGTGCTAGTGGAATCACAGTGGAAAATCTTTCTCGCTTTATTTCCCTTAATGATGCTGTTTTTTAAGCAAATTGCCTGGATCACGCCATTCAGCAATCTGGTCGCAATTCCCTGGATCGGTCTTTTGATTGTACCGATCGATATTCTAGCAGCAATTCTCTTTTTTATCGCTGAACCGGTCTCAAGCATGCTATTTCAGCTGAATGATCTGTTGCTGAATATCCTATTGGGATTCTTAAATCTGCTGAATCACTGGTTTAAACCGCAGTTAATACCAGTTGCGATGAATCTCTGGATGATTGGCCTATGCATCCTGTCTTTGCTGATTTTATTCTTACCACGTGGAGTATTACCAAAATCCTGGATAGCTGTCGCGGCGGTACCAATTTGTATTCCTCAATTCTATCATCCACCATTTCAGCTTTCAGTGCTGGACGTCGGTCAAGGACAGGCGATATTCCTTCGTCATGGAATCCATAACATGATGATCGATATGGGCGGTTATTATGATGAGGAAAAATTTAGTATTGGGAAGCAGGTGATCATACCATTTCTGTCGGTACAAGGTGTTTCTCAACTGGATCAACTGATTTTAACGCATCTGGATCAGGACCATAGTGGTGCTTATCACAGCATTAAAGACCAGCTCAAGATTAAGAATATCTATGCCAATGAAGTGACCGAAACTGCAGCCTCTTCAAACTTTCAATTATGTTATCAGGGACAGCGGTGGCAATGGCAGAATGATGTGCAGATTAAGGTCATTGCACCCAAACTAGAACAATTAAATACTGCTAATTTCAATAAAAATGACCTGTCTTGTGTAGTGTATTTGCAGCTCAAAGATGTCTGGCCTTATCAGAATTTTCTGCTGATGGGAGATGCAGGTTGGCAGACTGAATATCAGTTACTCAAAGACTACCCCGATTTAAAAGTGGATGTCTTGGTCTTAGGCCATCATGGCAGTCAGCACAGTTCAGCTTATCAATTCTTGCAGCACTATCGTCCTAAACTGGCGATTGCGTCTGCTGGAAAATTTAATCGTTACGGGCATCCAAGTCAGTTGACTCAACAGCGTCTCAAAGAATTGGATATTCCTCTATTGACTACAGCAGAGCATGGCAGCCTGCATTTTCATCAGCAAGGAACTCAAATCATTCTAGAAACTGAAAGAAGTCGCTGGAAATGGTTACAAAAACAAAATCTAACTGACTGATTCTAGAGATGGTTCAACAGCAGCCAGATTAGAAGTTCTTAACTGGTTCACTTTGGACAAAGCTTGGTTATGATCAAGCTTATAAATATTTCCCAGATCTTCGTGAGCTCTAAAGCGTTTATAGCTCCAGTGATAATGTTCAGGATGACGCTGAATCAGGTTTTCAATCGTGTTGATGATGATGCCTGTACCTTGATTAGCATCTCCCTGATAAATTTTTTCATCTATGGCCTCGATATGAATATCAAAGCCAGCATTCTCATTACGCATGGCATAAAGGAACAGCGCACGGGCTTTGGTTTTCTGGATCAGCTTGGCACTCAGGTTGCTGGTGGCCAAAGGAACGCCAAAGTAAGGAATATATTCACCGCCAACGTTGGGTGTATGATCCGGCAGAATGACAGTGGTGCCACCTTGCTTCAAGGCTTTGAAAATCTGTCGTACACCAGACTCATCTGTCGGCACCAGATTGGCCTGTTCGCGGCTGCGTGCTGCACGAACAAATTGATCCGCTGCCTGATTTTTTACAGGCTTATACATGATGGTCATTGAAGTGAATTGCGCAACATAGGCATTCATGATTTCCCAAGTGCCAAAGTGCGGCACAATCAGTACCAGACCTTTATTTTGTGCCAAGGCATCATGCAGTAAATCTTCGCCTATAACTTTATGCACTCTCTCAATATTTTTCTGATTACTCGAACCCCAAATACTAAAAAATTCAAAATAAGACATCAGTTCATTGCGAATCGCGGCACGGGTAATCCGTTCTCTTTCCTGTGTCGACAGTTCAGACAAACTGATCTCAAGGTTCAGGCGAATTACATCAGAAGTTTTAGAAACTTTAAAAATATTAACGATTAAGGCAAGAATACGCGCAATCCATCGGGAAACTGAAAGCGGTTGGCGGCTAATATATTTGAGTAAACCGTAAGCTGAATTCTTTGAGCTGCGTTCAGTCATTGAGTTGTAATATTGATAAAATAAAAAAGAATAGCACTTATTATAGGCGAAAACGGTTTCTTTAGACAGAATTACCCTTTTCGGTGTATATAATGGGTTCAATATAAATTAATTTATTGGATTATTTATGTCCGATTGGCCACCAAAACCTGAAAATCAAATACAAAATACGCAACAACCAGTTCAACCGACTGGCCCAGAATGGAAACTGCTGGAAAAAGCAGTTTTAGCTTCAGTAGAAGAGCAACGACGGGCACGTCGCTGGGGGATCTTCTTTAAATTTCTGACCTTCGCTTATCTGCTGGTTGTCATTCTTGCGCTGGGTAAAGGCTGTAGCATGAGTGCTTCTGATCCAAGTGCAGGCGCAGGTGCACACATTGCTGTGGTTGATATTATTGGCACGATTGCCGCAGACAAGCAAAGCGTAAACAGTAGCAATACCATCAAATCACTCAAAAAAGCCTTTGAAAACAAGCAAAGTAAGGCTGTCGTTTTAAATATTAATTCACCGGGTGGTTCACCAGTCCAGTCAGATGAAATCTGGCAGGAAATCCAGTATCTGAAAAAACAGTATCCTGAGAAAAAACTCTATGCCGTGATTGGTGATACCGGAGCTTCTGGTGCTTACTATATTGCATCCGCTGCAGATGAAATCATTGTCAATCCATCGAGTCTGGTCGGTTCAATTGGTGTGATCATGCCGAACTATGGTGTGAATAACCTGCTGCAAAAACTTGGAGTTGAAGACCGCACCATGACTTCAGGTGAAAATAAAGCTTTGCTGTCCATGACACAGCCGGTTGATCCTGCGCAAAAAGCGCATGTACAAGGTGTGCTGGATAATGTGCATGGTCACTTTATTAATGCTGTAAAGCAGGGACGTGGAGCTAAATTAAAATCGACTGATCCTGCTATTTTCTCAGGTCTGTTCTGGACCGGTGAACAGGCGGTGAAATTGGGTATTGCAGACCGTATTGGCAGTTTAAATACTTTGAAGCGTGAACTAAAAACTGAAAAAGCACTGAACTACACTATTGAATATAGTCCATTTGAGTCAGTACTGGGTCGTATGGGTTCATCGATTGGTGAAGGAATTGCAACTTCAGTGGCACAGAAACTTCAGTCAGAAAATAAAACGACCTTACAATGAAACCATTGATTCATTTTGCGCACGCCAATGGCGTGCCATCTAAAGTCTATCAAAAGCTGTTTGAAGGACTACAAGATGATTACGATATTATCTATGTGCCGTTATTAGGGCCTGATAAGCGTTATCCGATTGATAATCACTGGAAAAGTCTGACTCAGCAGGTGATTGACAGTATTGTGCGCCAATCTCATGGACGTCCGGTAATTGGTTTGGGGCATTCATTAGGTTCAGTCCTGAGTTTTCAGGCCTCCTTACAGCGTCCGGAACTTTTTTCGCAAATGATTATGCTTGATCCGCCGATGATCATGGGCAAAGAAGCCTTTGCGTTGCATATTGCAAAAACTTTTCGCTTAAAAGCACTGGACCAGATGTCACCTGCAGGTTTGTCGAAACGCCGTCGTGATCATTGGGAGTCTCGGGAACAGGCAGCTGAACTGCTACGACCGAAAGGCTTTTATCAGGATTTTGATGCAGATTGCTTCCAGGCTTACATTGACTATGCCTTAAAGGATGATCCGGTTCGAGGTGGAGTTGAACTCACCATTCCTAAAATGGATGAAGTGAATATCTTTAGAACCAATCCATCGCTATGGTGGTTACCTCAGGCTAAACCAAAAGTACCAGTGCATCTGGTGGTTGCCAAGAAAGGTCCATTTTTGGCGCGCAAATTTCCGCAGCGAGTGCAAAAGAAATTTGGCATTCCATTTACAGTGGTAGATGGTGGGCATATGTTCCCATTGGAGCAGCCTGAGCAAGTAGCGAGTCTGGTCAAACAACTGATTCAGCAACAGTCTGCTTAAAGCTCATCTCATCTAAAGAAATAAAAAAACGCGTCCGAAGATGCGTTTTTTTATATTTGGACTTTTAGAATTTGCAGAATTGAACAGGTTCTTGCATTTTTGCATTACGGTACAACACACCTTGTTCAGTATGCTGAATTGTCCCATTACAAATCCATTCTACCACTTGTGGGTAAATCAGATGTTCCAGTACATGTACCCGCTGCGCTAAAGTGTGAGTCGTATCTTGATGCGATACTTTTAATACACCCTGTGCTAAGGCTTGGCCGGCATCCAGTTCGGGGGTGACATAATGCACTGTACAACCATGCAAAACATCACCAGTATTCAGGACGCGCTGATGGGTATGCATGCCTTTGTAATGTGGCAAAAGAGAAGGGTGAATATTCAGCATTTTCCCTTCCCAAGCTTTCACAAATTTTTCACTTAAAATTCGCATAAAGCCCGCAAGTACGACCAGATCGACATCCCACTCCAGAAGCTGCTGATGCATGACATCATCAAAAGCTTCCCGGCTTGGATACTGCTTATGTTCAATGACTGCGGTCGGAATTCCTGCTTTATGAGCGCGCTCTAAAGCAAATGCTTCAGGCTTGTTGGAAAGCACTCCGACAATTTCCCCTGACAGATGGGCATCTATCAGGGCTTGCAGGTTCGATCCACTGCCTGAAACAAGTACAGCAATTTTAATCATGCGAATTACGCGAAGATCACACGAATTTTTTCGTCTGCACCTTCAACAGATTCAGCATTATCTGCAATGTGACCCATTGCCCATGCTTTCTCGCCCAAACCGTTGAGTAACTCTACAGTTTTGTCTGCTTCGGCTGCATCAACAACAAGAACCATACCTACGCCACAGTTAAAGGTACGATACATTTCAAACTGTTCTACACCACCTTCGCGTTGAAGGAGTTTGAACAGCTCAGGCCATTCCCAAGAAGATTCATTTACGACTGCTTGAGCACCGTTTGGTAATACGCGAGGCAGGTTGCCTGGTAAACCGCCACCCGTGATGTGTGCCATTGCATGTACATCAACCTGTTTTAGCAGTTCAAGAATCGATTTCACATAAATACGTGTTGGTTCCATTGCAACATCAGCAAGTGGACGACCATCAACGATTTGATTCAGGTCAACATTTTTAACTTCAAGAATTTTACGAAGCAACGAATAACCGTTTGAATGTGCACCAGAAGATGCAACACCAATGAGTACATCACCCGCTTTTACTTTAGAGCCATCAATAATTTTGCTTTGCTCAACTACACCGACACAGAAGCCTGCAAGATCGTAATCTTCACCTTCATACATGCCTGGCATTTCAGCAGTTTCACCACCAACCAGTGCACAGCCTGCAAGTTCACAGCCAGCACCGATTCCTGTTACGACATTTGCAGCCACGTCCACATTTAGGTGACCAGTCGCATAATAGTCCAGGAAGAACAGTGGTTCAGCACCACAAACGAGAAGGTCGTTCACACACATTGCAACCAGATCTTGACCAATGGTGTCATGACGGTTCAAATTCAGTGCCAGACGTAATTTTGTACCAACACCATCTGTGCCTGATACGAGAACAGGTTCTTCATAACCTTTAGGGATTTTACAAAGGGCGCCGAAACCGCCTAATCCGCCCATTACTTCAGGACGTTTAGTACGCTTAGCGACGGACTTGATTCGGTCGACTAACGCGTCTCCCGCTTCAATATCGACACCTGCATCTTTATAGCTTAAACCAGTGTTTGGGGTAGAAGTTGAGTTGCTCATAATGAAGTCTCCGCATTCGCGCGGGGGATTATAACCTGAATATGCAAAACTCTTATGGTATTTATGCCCTAAAATGCTATCTTTATTAAAATATTTTACTTTTTATAACGATTAATAGAGAGAAGGCGAAACTTTATGGTAGATCGCACATTGCGTCGCGTGTTTATCCTAGCTGGGATAGCTTTGTTGTTGTGGATTCTATATTTACTAAAACCCGTTGTAATTCCATTTGTTGCAGCGTTTTTGATGGCTTATCTGTTTAGTCCGCTGGTAGATAAACTGCACGATATCGGTCTGCCACGTTGGCTCTCTATTAGTATCGTTTTTACTGGAATCGGGATTGTTATGATCCTGGCGATCTGGTATCTGGTGCCGTTGATCTGGCAGCAGCTGATTTATGCGCGTGACAATATACCTGCGGTCATTGGCTGGATTAATTCAACCTTTTTGCCATGGTTGTCGAATACCTTCAATGTCGTTGAAATGGAAATTGATACCACACAGATTTCTGATGTGGTCATGGACTATGTGCAAACCAATTATAGTGCTGACAGTATTCAGGCCTTCCTGCTACGCCTTGCACAATCTGGAATTAACTTCTTGCAGATTGGCGGTACGATTGTCCTGATTCCAATTATTGCATTCTATTTCCTGCTGGATTGGGATCGTATGCTGGAAAGCTTGCGTCGCCTGATTCCACGCCCTTATGAAGAAAGCACCTTAAGAATTGTAGGTGAATGCCACAGTGTGCTGGGCGCCTTTGTCAAAGGACAGTTTCTGGTGATGATTCTGCTGGGAATTGTTTATGCAGTGGGCTTACAACTGATTGGTCTTGAAGTCGGTTTGATTATTGGCATGGTGGCAGGCCTGGCCAGTATTATTCCTTATCTGGGCTTTGCTGTCGGTATTATTGCGGCTGTGATTGCAACTTTCCTGCAGTTTGGGATTGACTGGTGGCAACTGGTTCTGGTTGGTGTGGTCTTTATGGTCGGTCAGGCTGTAGAAGGTTATGTACTGCAACCATTCCTGCTTGGCGATAAAATTGGCTTATCACCAGTAGCAGTTGTATTTGCGGTACTGGCGGGTGCTCAACTGGCGGGTTTCATGGGGATGCTAATTGCATTGCCGGTTGCAGCCGTCATTGTGGTTCTATTGCGACATGCACGTGAATATTACGAACATACACACTTTTATGGAAATCAGGCTGTCATTATGAATGATCCGGCTACAGGTTCCATAAGCGTAGAAACTTCAGACTTAGATGTTGATATTGAAATGAAAAAGTCAGAAGCAAAACCACTGCATGAGGGAAAGAAATCAAGTAAGATGGATGTACCTCTTCATAAAGACTCATAAGGCCATCAGAATCATATGCGTCAATTGCAGCTAGATATAGAACCTCAACTCGATGCTCGAATTAGTGATTTTTCGGGCCCGGGATGGGGTCATGTAATTGACGCAGTCCGACAGCTGCATGCAGGCCTAATCAGCCGCTTTTATGTGTATGGCGGAGCTGGAACAGGGAAAAGTCACTTACTCTCTGCCATTTGTGATTCTTATCTGGAAATCGGTAAGACTGCTATACAGGTGTCTTTGCTGGAGCTTCTGGATGCGCCTACTGAAGCCATTACTTCGCTGGACCGGTTTGACCTGATCGCACTGGATGATATTGAAGCCATTAGTGGGGTTCCACACTGGCAACGCGCCGTTTTTCACTTGATTAATTATAATGATGAAGGCGGTGGTCAGCTGGTATTTTCTTCCCGTTTTGCACCCATTGAGTTAAAGCTTGAATTGCCCGATTTGCAGTCCCGACTCACGCAGGCAGTCAGTGTCCGTGTCCCAAATGGCAGTCTTTATGCGGACCGATTTGCCTTGGTATCCTCGGTATTGGACCGACGCGGTATTCATCTTGATCCACAGATTTTTGATTATTTGCTAAATCACGGACCACATCAAACTTCCGTGCTTCTACAAACATTAGAACAGATTATTCAATTACTTAAAGGCGAAAAGCTGAAGGTCAGCAATGCTAACCTGCGGCAGATTTATGCATTAATTGATGAATATCGTTAAATTATAAAACATCTTGAGTAATTACTCAGTCTATGCGAAAGTAAGGCAAAATAATTCGCTGTTGCAAGGAAGATGCAACTTTAGAAGAAAAAGAAAGAAATAAAAAATTAAGGAGAAGGGTATGCTCAAGAAGAGCATAGGCATGGCTTTGCTATGTATGGCGGGGCAGGCATATAGTGCAGAAATTATTGTAACTACCACAGAAGATATTGAAAAAGATGACAAGGAATGTTCACTTCGAGAAGCTGTTGAATATGTGAATCGTGGCCTGGCTAAAGAAGGTTATATGGGCTGTGGTGGCGAAAATGCTATTGGCACCATTATCTTAAAAGAAAAAACGACCTATGTACTGAATAAGCATATCCCGATCAAGAAATCAGTAACGATTAAATCTATCGCAGAAGTAGATGGTGAATTTAGTAGTACCGATAAGGTAATGGGGTTATATAACGCTCATATTCAAATGAAAGGGACAGATAATCTCTTCCGTATTAGCAATGATGAAGAGCTGATTCAAGTCAATTTAAAAGAACTCGACCTTGAAGGTTGCGGTAAAAGCAGCTGTGCCGAACAAGGTGGCCTAATTCATAATAAAGGTAAATTGGTGATTGATTACAGCCGCTTATACAAGGGAGCTGCGAGTCAAGGTGGTGCCATTTATAATGTGGGGAAATTTGGCCAGAATCTGATTGCTTTTGCCGAAATAAAAACCAGCCTGATTGAAAATAATCAGGCGCAACAGGGTGGCATACTCTATAGCCAGCTTCCATACTTTCTGGTTTATCAAAGCGTTTTAAAGAATAACCAGACGCTGAATAATAATGCTACCAATATTTATACAGCGGGCCAAGTCGATAATCCTGCCGATATTCAATCCATTAATGCTGAAGTCCTAAGCAGTACCCTGTTAAAAAATAAGGGAGCACTGATCAATGTGATTGATGGAGTGGGAATCAATAACCTGACAATAGTGGACAATACAGGTACAGCACTACGTATTAGTGCCCCGAATGGTAAAGCCTATGTGGCGAACAGTATTATTTTAAGAAATGGTACGCAGGATTGTCAGATTGAAACTACGGATAAAAGTACGATTCACAATAACCTGGTAACAGCATCTTGTGGTACAGGTGATGCTGCGTATCCAAACCAGATCTGGACAGGTACTCGCTTGTTTGCAGAGGCTTCAGATCAAAGTGAAGGTGTTTGTCTAAATTTAAAACAAAATAGCGATGCTATTCTATGTCCTTATAGCGTTCCTAAAGATCAGTTCTTGGGCTATCTACGTCCTCGTATCCTGTTGAATTATAATCAGGTTAGTGATTCACCGATTGTAAATAGAGGGACTAGCTACAATAGCAGCAATCCTTCAGTCAGCTGTGAGGCGTCAGACCAACGCGGTGTAGACCGTTTACTAGATAACTTATTTTGTGACCGTGGTGCGATTGAAATTACAGTTCCAACATCTACCAGTCTGGTTGGACAGGATCTTCTAAAAGGAGAGACTGCAAAGTTTTCAATTGAATCTGCTTTAGGAGATAGTGATTTAATTCCTAAAGAGCAATGCAATAACATTATTGGAGAGAATCCAAAGGGTGAGCCTTGGCAAGATGGCTGCTTACAGGTTATCCAAACCAAAACTGTTTCCAAGGGCAAAACAGTCATTGATATTGATGGGAATGTTGTTTATACCCCAGATTCACAATGGCATGGTGCTGACATTTTTGAAATTCAGGTAGTTACTTCCTCTACACGATTTAATAAGTCCAAACCTTATCTGGTTTTAAGTACCCAGATTGTACAGGAACCTAAAAATGAAATGAAAGACAAGTCTGTGAAGACCTCGGGTGGGGCATGGGGGATTGCTGGCTTAATGGGCTTGATAGGGTTGATCGGCCTACGTCGCAGATTAAAAGATTAAGGAAAAATCATGAAAAATTATAAAAAAGGACTGCTTGCAGCCATGATTTTATCTGCCATGAGTTTAATGGCAGCCGAAGATAAAACCATATATGTCACTACATTTGCTGACGAGGACGGGGAAAATACCAGTGCCTGTTCCTTGCGTGAAGCCATTAAGACAGCCAAGCTGGATAAATCCTATGGAGGATGCAATGTTGGCCGTACATTGCGTAATGATGGTTCCGCTCCAGATGTCATCCAACTCGAAGCTGGGGAATACAAACTCAATAGTGAAATTATTGTTGAATCCCATGTCAATATTTTTGGAAAATCACCCTTCAATTATACTCAAAGAAGTCCTATTACCTTTTTATATCCAACACGTGAGGCTTTAACAACCACCATTTCAGGCCAAGGGAAAACCCGCTTATTTAATACGGTCGCTAGCCAAGCCAGCATGGTGGTAAATGGTGTCATCCTGAAAGATGGTTATGCTGCAAAAACCAGTCTGGATAAAGGTAATGGTGGAACATTTTATGTCGCCGGTCCTCTAAGCCTCGTGAATAGTGAAATTGTAAATTCACGAGCGGCTGCAGAAGGGGGAGCAATTTATGCAGTGGCGATGAATAATGAAAAAGTTATCAGGATTCAGGATTCCTTAATTCATCAGAATAAAGCAGCTACATATGGCAGTGTCTTGGCTATGGATTGTGTGGGGAATTTGGGCAGTACAGAGACCAAGCTAGAAATTAGCGCAAGCAGCATTGTCAAAAATGGTTCTACTGATACGGCCAGTATTCTGGACTTCTGTGGTTATGCCAAAGCTGATATTAGTAACTCTACGATTGCAAAAAATACGACCAGTACTACAGGTCATATTTTCCGAATGGCTAATGAAATCAGCCGTCCATTAAGTTCTTTCTTCACTTTTAGTGCCATTAATAACACGATTGTCGAAAATACTGCTCGCTCTACCATCTTTTATGACAATACTGGTAATTCGAGTCTGGCTTATAACGTGTTGGCCTTTAACCAGGGCTTGTCTTGTGAATATGCCTTGAATGGTGGGAATCCAAGTAAAGAACAAGGTGTAGATTTATTTACTGCTTATAATGCGATTCATACAAGTGGTTCCTCACGCTGTATATTACCTGAACTGGCAGAAAACAGTGTTTCAACGAATATTGATGTATCCAGTAATCAGATCACAGATCTATTAACTGCTTATATCGAACCTTCTGTAAATAACCGTTATTTAGGGATGTATTATCCTATTGATCGACAATCGAATACGGATCTGGTCAATATCGGTACAGAAAGTTGTGAAGAAACTGATCAGCGTGGAATTGAGCGGTTGACTAAGGCAACCTTATTATTTAATCCGGACGCAAAAAATTCCTGTGAAATTGGGTCAGTAGAAATCCGGCGCTTAACTGCAGCAGATATTTCTGGCCTAAAAAATAGTTCTTTAACAGAGTTGCTGGATTATTATCAGGAAAATATTGATGATATTAATTCTATTCTGGCCGATAAGAATACAAAACCTGAGGAAATACAGGGCTTAAAGGAAGAGCTAAAAGAATATGAGGATCTTTTAAAATATACCAAGCAATACCAGAAATATCGTGCCATATACGTTAATCCATTTAGTTTGGTCATGCCTCAAGAAACTTTAAATAATACTCAAGTACAAGCTAAAGCATTAAATTCACAAAATTATGAAATTACAGTGCAATCTTTAGGTGTAGGGTCTTTATCTGGATCAGGCAGTTCATTAATTGTTCAAGGTGCGCCGAATGACCCAAATTTAAAATGTGAATGGAAGCCTGACTTAAACCGTATCATGATGTATCGTACTGATGGCAAAGTAACCAGTCTCTCGGATACGGAGTATTGCCGTTATACAATTAAAGACAAGCAGACAGGTGCCAGCAGTACAGGTATTTTGCAGGGCGCATTTGTAAATATTAAACCGATTGTAAAAAATGATGAATATAGAATTAGCGCAGAGAACAATCTGACCGTAACTGTGAATCCATTAGAGAATGACAGCGATGATGGTGATGGTCCACGGATGAATGGCAAGGCTGCTTTCTATCGTGATAAAGATGGTCGTGAGATTCCAATTCGCATTGTCAAGCTTCCTGCCGGAGTAAACCTTTCCGCAGAGCGAGAAGGACCATGCCCAGGAAATTTTGCAGGTGAAACCTGCTATGGTGGAAAATTAACCTTTAGTGTGAAAAATACTTTTAGTCAGTCAGATTATGATATGCAGTATCATGTTTTTGATGCAGATGAGTTGATGTCAGATACAGCTAGAATTAACTTAAAAAATACGGCTAAAAATACCAATACATCATCAAGTGGTGGTGGTCCATTTGGAATTTGGGGATTGTTCGGATTATTAGGTCTGGCAGGATATCGCCGAGTTAGAAAATAATTGCAGCATGAAAAAAGCCTCCAGATGGAGGCTTTTTTATTTAACTTAAATTAATGAGTTTTAGGTTGAGTGAGTTGCTGGTATTTCTGGATATATTCTTCACGGATCGCCAGTCGTTCTTCTGGTGTTGCTTTTTGCATCCGTGCCCCTAACTCCTTACGTTCCTGGCTGCTCATCATTTGCCAGGTTTCACGCATACGCTGCTTTTCAGCTTCAGGAAGCTGGGTGAACCAATCCATGCGTTGCTGTAAATTAATACGTTGCTGTTCAGGCATTTCTTTTAAGGACTGATAACGTTTAATTAATGCCAGTTGCTCGGAATCAGAAAGTGTCTCCCAGGTTTCGTTGACCTGCGTATTGGCATCTTTGGAAAAAATCCAAAAACGTTCAAATCCCGCAAAGCTGGTTTGCAGGAAGCTGAATGCACAAAATGCAATTGCTAATCTTTTAGCTGCCATGTGGAACTTTGTCCTCACCTAAAACCATTAACATTTCCAGATCTTCAAGCATCTGTGGAGAGAGTTTGGGGGTAGATACTGCCTGAGTCTGAGGTTCGTTATGGCTGACAATATTCGGTAGCACTACCACGCCAGCAATCGCAGCAGCCAGAGCAAAGCCAGACATTTTTAGAAATGCAAAGCGTGAATGTTGTGCGTCCTGAATATGCTCCAGCACATGATTCATCACCACCGGTTTATCCTTGTGGTGCTGTGCCAGTCCATCAAGTTTGGAAGTTACTTGCTTTAAGAAATCATCTTGCTTCATTCGGATGATCCTCCCAGATATGGATTTAAGTGTGCTAGAGAGGCACGTAGACCTTGAATAGCACGGTGATAATGGGTTTTCACACTGCCTTCTGTACAGTTCATAATTTGCGCTGTAGTTTGAGTATCAAAGCCTTCCCAGGCTCTGAGCATAAATGCTTGCTGCTGACGCACAGGTAATTTGGCAATCGCCTCCTGAATTTCTTCAGCAGTTACTGCCTGATCCAGAAATTCTAAAGGTGAGGGCGTAGATTCATCTACCAGATTGTCAAATTCGACTTCGTCGTCATCAAGGCTGACTTTTTTGAAAAAGGAAAAGGGCTGGTTGCGACGTGCTTCTTTACGACGCCAATCCTGTAATTTGTTATTCAGAATCGTATAGAACAGGGGATACCACTCTTCAGTGCTTTTCTCTGCATAAGATTTATGCAAAGCAATAAAAGCTTCCTGAACCAGATCCATTGCGATCCCATGTTGTCCCTGAGTCGCACTTTCCATCATCACCAAAGCACGCCCAGTCACGTCCTGCATGAAATTTTTCAGGCGAGACTCTGCCGTACTCTTTAGAATACTCGCATCTTGTGACTGCAACGGTTTCGGTGCTAAATCCATAGAGATGGAAAATCCTGTCATTGGATACCCACCATTATTCCCAAGTTCATGTGCATATAACGTTGGGAATAACGATTTGGTTGACAATAAAACTTATTATTTTTGTAGTGTAATCTATTTTATAAATACACTGACTGGAATTAAAACAATGTAACCTAAATACCGTATTAGATACGTTGACGCACCATCTCAAAGAAACAGATAGAGCCTGCAATGGCAACATTCAGGGATTCCTGTCCACCTGGCTGTGGAATAGTCACCGCTTCGGCATGTTGCAGGGCATAGTCAGATACGCCTTGACCTTCATTGCCCAGAATCCAGACGCAGGCTTTACGCAAGTCTTTACTGTACAGGCTGCTAGAACGATGTGAGCTGGTGACATATACCGGAATCTTGAATTGCGGTAAAAGGTCTTCCAGTGCGATATTTTCAAAAGTTTGCAAAGAAAAATGCGCGCCCATACCTGCACGTAATACCCGTGGTGACCAAAGAGATGCTGAACCCTTAGTACAAATGACCTGATCAATACCGGCAGCTGCTGCTGAACGTAGCAGGGTGCCAACATTACCGGGATCCTGCACATTTTCAAGGATTAGAGTGTCAGCCGTAAAATCAAGTGCCTGGCTTGAGCTTGGAATATCGACAATCGCCATACATGCAATCGAAGTGCCTAAGGTACTCAGGTCCTTATAAAGCGATTCACCAATGACAAAGACCACACCGGTATATTTGTTTAAAATAATGTCGAAATCAGGATGCGCTAAAGCATGTTCAGTCGTGAAGATCGAATTGATTTTCTTGTTTTCATGTAACCATGCAAGACACAGGTGCGTGCCTTCAAGCACAGTCTGTCCTTGTTTTTTTCGATAAGAATTCTGTTCAATTAAACCGCGTAAGTGTTTAATTTTAGGATTGTCTTTGGATTCAAGGAAGATGGTTGGCATAAGAAGAAAGTCCACGGCAGTCAATCAGAGATCAACTGCCGTTTAAAAATTAGTGGTGGTAGCTGGTCACAAGCTCAACTTCATTTTTTGAGCCAATGATGACAGGAACACGTTGATGCAGATTTGTAGGTTCGATTTCAAGAATGCGGACACGACCAGTCGTTGATGCACCGCCAGCCTGTTCCATCAGCATACTCATTGGATTGGCTTCATACATTAAACGTAAACGACCTGCTTTCGTTGGGTCTTTTAAGTCGTATGGGTACATGAAGATTCCGCTACGGCACAGAATACGGTGAATATCGCCGACCATACAAGCAACCCAGCGCATATTGAAATCTTTGGCGCGAGGACCTGTTTTACCTGCCAGCAATTCATCGATATAACGCTGTACAGGCGCTTCCCAGTGACGTTGGTTTGATGCATTGATTGCATATTCTTTAGTATCAGCAGCTACCTGAATCGCTTCAGAAGTCAACAGGAACTCTTGAGTTTCAGGATCGAAAGTGAAGAATACCACACCGGCACCCACAGTCAGTGCCATCATGGTTGATGGGCCATACAGCACATAACCAGCAGCAACCTGATTGACACCAGCCTGCATGAAGTCTTCTGCCTGAGTTACACTATTTTTTGCAGGAAGAATTGAAAAGATGGTACCCACACACATGTTGATATCAATATTGCTTGAGCCATCAAGTGGATCGAACAATACTAGATATTGACCATTTTCCTGTGCTGAAGTGAATTCATCCAGTTCTTCAGATGCTAAACCGCCTACATGTGGATGTACTTTTAATGCATCAATCAGATAATCATTAGAAATCACGTCCAGTTTCTTTTGCTCTTCGCCTTGAACATTTTCATGCTGAGCACTACCTAATACACCCGCTAGAGCACCTTTTTGCAGGAGTTGGTCAATACGCTTGCAGGTATTTCCAATTGTTTCAATTACTTGTGCAAGTTCAGGTGTGAGGTTCCCGCTTTGTTGTTGTAGGAATTGGGATAAGGTGCGGTATGACATAAGGGAAAAACTCCAAGACTTATAATCGGGGAAAAA
The DNA here is from genome assembly GCF_013419055.1 of Acinetobacter sp. YH12108. Taxonomy (NCBI): domain Bacteria; kingdom Pseudomonadati; phylum Pseudomonadota; class Gammaproteobacteria; order Moraxellales; family Moraxellaceae; genus Acinetobacter; species Acinetobacter sp. YH12108. The sequence continues at coordinate 139,305 of NZ_VPAW01000005.1, forward strand.
AGATCAAAACGATATACGGCTATATTTTAGAGGAGAACGTCCGAAAAGGACAATTAAACTGAATTATTTGTTGTGATTTTGCCCTTGCAACTCCTGTGGAAAGTGCTATGTTGAATCAAAGGAAAAAATGATCATAGGAGCACAGAGATGACAACATTAAAGTTTGATGCGACTCCAACGCCGAGCGAAGCGATTAATCTCGATGAAATTTCTGAAGACAAGATGAAAGAAGCGTGGAAGGATTACGAAGCAAAACCTGAATATAAAAAATTCAATAAACACGACATGATTGAATCCATGCAAACTGCAGAAGAAGGTGAAGGCAAAGAGTAATTTTATTCTTTGATCTTTCAAATATCCCTCTAATTAAAAAGCACTCGATTGAGTGCTTTTTTATGAATGATGTATTATTTAAATGATCACTTATTTTAGTAGTGGTGGAACAGCTTCGTAGTTGATTTCTACACGGCGGTTTTCTTTCCACGCACTTTCATCATGGCCAGGATTAACTGGCATTTCTTTACCATAGCTCACTGCTTCAAGTTGGCCTGCATTTACACCAGAAGTGATCAGGAAACTTTCTACTGCTTTGGCACGACGTTCACCAAGCGCCATGTTGTATTCACGTGTACCGCGTTCATCTGTATGGCCTGTCAGAGCTACACGAGAATTGGCATTTGCCATCAGGAACTGGGCATGTGCTTGCAGAGTACGGATATCGTCATTGCTCAGTTCACTGCTGTCATAGTCAAAGTGAACTACACGTTTAGCTAAATAAGCCTTATTTTCCGCAGTTACACCTTTAGCAGATGCACCGGCCATATTTTGAGTACTTAAAGCTGCATCTTCACTTAGACCTTCAGTGTTTACAGTGGTGGTGCCACTGGTATCCAGGTTGCCAGTTTGGACTTCAGCTGCTGGTTTACGGCTGGCACAACCAGTCATTACGACTGCAGCTGCAAGTAAAGGAAGTGCAAATAATTTTACTTTGTTCATTCTTCATCTCCATGAAGGTTGATTATGGGGTAAAGCATTTATAAATATTGAACTATTATTTTGGTGCCCAAGCAGGTTCGCGGACTTCACCTGTTTCACTTGGCAAATTCATGCGGAACCGGCCATCGAGAGACATAATGGATAACAATCCACGGTTACCTTCGCGAGTGGCATAGACCACCATCTGACCATTTGGCGAGAAGCTAGGTGATTCATCCAGGCTGGTTGGCGTCAGGATATTGGTCACACCTGAGCTAATATCTTGTACAGCCACTTTATAGTTACTGCCACTTGGACGATGAACCAATGCAAGTTTCTTACCATCTGCACTTAAGGTCGCGCGGGCATTAAATGCGCCACGGAAAGTCAGACGTTTAGTACTTTCATTATTGAAATCATAGCGGTAAATCTGCGGAGAACCACCACGATCTGAAGTAAAGATAAATGATTTTCCATCTGGTGCATAACGTGCTTCTGTATCAATTGCGCTATCGTTAGTCATGCGTTTTAACTGGCGTGTTTCCAGATTCATCTGATAGATTTCCGGGTTGCCGTGCATAGATGCAGTGAACAGCATGCTCTTGCCATCTGGAGAGAAGCTTGGTGCACCGTTTAATCCACGGAAGCTGGCCAGCTTTTCACGTTGACCAGTCGCCAGATCCTGTACATAAATGGCCGGACGTTTGGTTTCAAAAGATACATATGCAATTTTTTTCGCGTCCGGTGTCCAGGCAGGTGACAGGATTGGATCACGCGAAGTCAAAATGGTCTTTGGCTGTTCACCATCCGTATCGGCAATCTGTAAGGTATAACGCTGATCAGGCGTTGCCGGGTTACGTAAGACATAAGCAATACGGCCAGTGAAATCTCCTGGAATACCGGTTAATGCCTGATAGATGGCATCGCTGATCATATGGGCTGCCTGACGGGTACGTGAAGCAGGAACAGTCAGCAACTCATTCAGTAAGTATTGACGTTTTTCGACATCATACAATTGATACTGAATGCTATAAGAACCATCCGGATTGGTCTTGGATGAACCGGTCACCACATAGGGTACGCCTGCAGCTGCCCATGCTTCAGCATTTGGCGAATTTAATTGTGCTGTAGCAGGTAAATTCTTCGAGGCACTGGCAAATTTACCAGAACGATTCAGGTCATTTTCCACCACCGGATAAATACTCTGATCCTGGCTAAAAGGCACAATGGCAATTTTAGGAGCAGCTTCAGGAGCTTTGGTAATTTCCAGATGCAGTTGGGCCTGAGACTGGGTCGCAGTGACCGCACCCAAAGTGGTCATGATTGCAAGGCAGAGTAGGTGTTTGCGTGTCTTTTCCATCATTCGTTATTTACTCAAATCAACGGAGTTATTTATAAGTGATTGGGCTACATCATCGCATGGATTTATGCGAAATAGACCACGAATTTATCATCAAACTGTTATATCACTATGGGGAGTGATTATTATTTAATCTGTTTCAATTGAAGTTTAACTCAAAAAAACAGCCATAACACTTTTTCTTTATTATGGCTGTTTTTCATTAATGAGCTGTAAAGGTTGAAGTAAAACTTCGTGCTTCACGGCGTGCATCCGGATCTGAAGGCATTGGATAAGGTGCAGCAGCACGTACTGCCGCTTCTACACTGGCTTTCATATCTGGATCACTGGCACTCACCACCACAGAAACCACAGAACCACTATCGCTCAAAGTGACCCGAGCAGTCGCTTTCTGGCCTGAGGAGCCCACTGGGGTATCCCATGCACGTCTGATTTTATTTTCGAAATCACGTTTTGCAGTAGAGGCAATTCGCTTAGATTCCGCTTTTTTCTGTGCAGCTTCTTCAGCAGCCTGTTTGGCTGCAGAGGCTTTGGCATCAGCTTCTGCTTTGGCTTTCGCATCTGCATCTGCTTTAGCCTTTGCCGCAGCCTCAGCTTTATGTTTAGCATCCGCCTCTGCTTTAGCTTTTGCAGCGGCATCAGCTTTACGTTTAGCTTCGGCCTCTGCTTTAGCTTTCGCCGCAGCGTCAGCTTTGTGCTTGGCATCTGCTTCCGCTTTAGCCTTCGCAGCCGCGTCAGCTTTACGTTTAGCTTCAGCCTCTGCTTTGGCTTTTGCCGCAGCGTCAGCTTTATGTTTAGCATCCGCCTCTGCTTTAGCTTTTGCAGCCGCATCGGCTTTACGTTTAGCTTCGGCATCTGCCTTGGCTTTTGCCGCAGCATCCGCTTTTGCCTTGGCTTGAGCCTCTGCTTTTTGCTTGGCGGCTAAATCAGCCTTTTTCTGCGCTTCAAGTTTGGCTTTTTGCGCAGCATCGGCTTTACGCTGTGCTTCTACTTCCGCCTTACGCGCTGCTTCAGCTTCGGCTTTAGATTTTTGTGCAGCCTCTGCTTTGGCTTTGGCAGCAGCCTGTTTTGCCTGTTCGGCGGCTTCAGCACGTTTTGCTGCTTCGGCTGCTTGCTGAGCGGCTTTGGCTTGAGCAAGCTCTGCCGCTTTGGCTTCTTGCTGAGCTTTTTGAATATCGATCTGTGGGGGTGCTGGTGCAGGCTGCGGTGCCGGAGGTGTCGGTGCAGCTGCCGTTGGCACTACAGGTGCAGGCTCTACACTCGGTTCAGCAGTTTGGGTAATTTCTTCTGCAATATTTTCATGTGCAGTTTCTTCAAACTCAGTTTCTTCACGAGTCACCGGCTTGAGGTCTTCAGGTTTAATTAAGACCGTTTTAATCTGTTTTGGCGGTTCAGGTGGCTTACTCATGCCCAGAAAAAGCAGGCCCACCAAAGCAACTGCATGGATTCCTAGCGTAAACCCAATCGCAATTGCTTTCTTCTGAAACGGTGGTTTCTGATAATTTTTCATACTTTATTCTAATGGCTTGGTCAGTAAACCCACTTGGGACAAACCGGCATCCTGCAGGCTTGACATCAAGGCCATCACATCGCCATAAGGGCGGGTGGTATGACCATTGATCACGACATTGAGGACCTTGTTTTCACTTTCAGCAGTGCTTTGTGCTTCTATCAAAGTCTGCGTCAAAGCCTCTAGGGTGACAGGACCTGTGGTCTGATTTTTATATTCCAGAAAATAAGTACCATCTTCTTTTAAAGTGACGATCGTAGGCGCATCTTTGGATTCGATTGGCAAGCCATTGGCCTGCGGCAAATCGACCTTGATGCCACTGGTAATCATTGGAGCAGTTACCATGAAGATGACCAGAAGTACCAGCATCACATCGATGTAAGGCACCACATTCATGTCACTTTTCAGTGGTTTTTTAATGCGCTCGAAGCGTCCTGAACGTTGAATGGCCATTAGTCATTGTCCTGTGTAGCGCCCACAGATTGACGTTGCAGCAGAGCTACCATTTCTTCAGCAAACAGGGCGCGGTCAGAGTACAGTGCTTCACCTTTAGATGTGAAATGGTTAAAGGCTAAAACCGCAGGAATTGCAGCAAATAAACCAATCGCCGTTGCAATCAGGGCCTCTGCAATACCAGGTGCGACAGTGGCCAAAGTAACCTGATCGACATCTGCCAGACCAATAAAGGCATTCATGATGCCCCAGACGGTACCAAACAGACCGACATAAGGAGCGACTGAACCAATACTGGCCAGCGCACCCAAGCCTTGTTCCAGATGCCCCTGATCACGACTTAAACCTACACGCAGAATACGCTCAGTACCTTCAATTGACTGGGCAGTTGGAGCATGGCGTTTTTTAAGTTTAAGGAACTCGCCCAGACCCTGATAGAAGATATCTTCCAGACCAGTACGTTTGGAATTGAGCTGGGCATTGTTATAAAGCGTCTTGAGTTCGGCACCTGACCAGAAAATTTTCTGGAAATGATTGTCATCAGCCTGAGCCTTTTTATAGCTCATGGTTAACTTGGCAATCAGATACCAGCTGTACAACGAGGCTAACAGGAGAGAAAGCATCACCAGTTGTACGACAGGGCTTGCTTGTAAAATAAGATCTGAGACTTGAAGAGATGATTCTAACTGAGTTGCCATAGCTGTTACGTGTGCCAAATAATTTTTTTAGTCTTGTTCCAATTCTTTATGAATCAGTTCGCGGATTTCATCAGGAAGTCGACGTGGTTTCATGTCTGCACTAATACATGCCAACTCGACCTCACCAGATGCAAGCATGATTTCACCACGATAAATATTTTGTTGCAATACAAATGATGAAGCTTTACATGAAATGACACGTGCAGTCACGGTAATCAGGTCATCCATGAGGATTGGGCGCATATATTTGACGTTAATTTTGTGCACAACAAAGTTATAGTCGGATTGATGCCAGTAGTGACTCACTCCGGAAGCACGTAACCATTCAGTACGGGTACGTTCCATATAGCGAATATGGTTAGCGTGGTAGACAATGCCACCCGCATCAGTATCTTCAATATAGACGCGGATATTGAATTCAAAGTGATTCGCCATAGTTTTGTTCCATGCAGATTTTACGAAATTATTGCTTGTTTTTGGAGGCTGGAGCAGGCTTAGAATTTGCCTTTTTCATTCCAAAAGTCAAGCAATTTAGCGCGTCAAAGTTTAGCACTGTGAGCTTTGAGACCAATGGCACAAGATGTCAAATCTGGATGGAGTAGGGGCTAAGCCAGTACGGAACGACCAATTGCTTATTAATACGGCGAAGTAAAAGCATGAATGAGACCAGTCATTCATGCTGGAGGAACTAAGAATCAGCTTTTGTTATTTTGCTTCCAGCTCATTTGTACCTGATTGGCTACTTTCGGATAATCCAGTATAAAACGGACATGACTTTCTACGCCGGTTCTTAAAGTCGCATCATCGACTATAAAATTCGGGTTATGGTTCGGTGCTGCTTTGGCTGGGTCCTGATCTGCTGGCGTTGCACCGACGAAGACAAACAATGAGGGCATCAGCTTGCCATAATAAGCAAAGTCTTCACTGGCGCTGGCATTGTTATCGAGCAGATGCAGTTTATCTTCACCGTTCACCTTAGCCAGAGACGGACGCATCAACTCGGTCAAGGTTTTATCATTGGTAGTAACAGGTGCATAGGGCGTAATTTCTACTTTGACTTTGACATCATTGGCTGCGGCATTGTGTTCCAGCATTTTCGGCAAGTCTTTTAAAATGCCTTGACGCACATCTTCACTATTAGAACGAATCGTACCGACCATATTCACCTGATTAGGAATTACGTTTCCTGTGGTACCACCCTGAATACTTCCAATACTGACCACGCCCATGCCTTTGATCAGATCTGCTTTGCGGCTCACCAGACTTTGTAAATTATTAATCATCTGTGCAGAAGCATAAATTGGATCGCGACCTGCCCAAGGCATTGAACCATGTACCTGATGGCCATCTACCTGTATACGTAAATGATCCGCGCTATTGAGAATTGCACCATCTTTATAGAAAATATTGCCGCTTGGCATACCCGCCATCACATGCATTCCAAAAATCACTTCAGGCTGAGGATTCTTGAGTGCGCCATCAGCCAGCATTTTACGTGAGCCGATCTGATCACCTTGACTAAAGTTATCAATATCTGCACCGCCTTCTTCTGCTGGCTGGAATACAAAAACTACGGTTCCGGCAATCTTATCTTTATTGGTAGCGAGCACTTTGGCTGCACCTAATAGCATTGCAGTATGCGCATCATGACCGCAGGCATGCATCACATAAGTTTCCTTGCCTTGATAAATACCTTTCTGCTTGCTGGCAAAAGGTACAGCTGCCGTTTCCTGAATCGGCAAGGCATCCATATCTGCACGTAATGCCATGACGGGGCCAGGTTTTGAACCTTTTAGAACGCCGATCACACCTGTTTTGGCATAGCCTTTACGTACTTCAATACCATAGGACTTTAATTCTTTTTGTACTAATTCCGAGGTTTTGAATTCCATATTGCCCAGTTCAGGATATTGGTGAATATGCTGGCGTAGTTTGATGGTATGCGCTTCGGCTGCTTTAACAGAATCATCTACCCAATCTGCTAAAGCCAGTTGACTGCAAAATAAAAGAGGGAGACAAAATGAAAGCGTCTTATGCATGTTCATATCAGGGAGAACCTTAAAAATCTGAATAGAGTTAAAGAGATGCCTGAGCATTACATAATGCACTACATTTGACCAAAACCCTCTGAATATGGATTTCATACCTTTTCGGTATATTCATTTTTAGTACTTGCTGATAAAGGGAATTTTACAGAGGTAGATATTGTAAAATTATGTAATTATAAAAATTTAACGGTCTATTTTATTTAAAAAATTCAAACTAATAGGGAATTATTAAAAGGAATTTGTATCTGATTTAAAAATCTTTCATTATTAAGTTTCAACTATTTCTCTAAGTTAAATACTATTTTGGCATTAAAGTTGCTTTGATTATTTCATAATTATTATTGATAAAATTTAAAAGAAATAGCCTAAGTATTTGCTTAAAGAGCAATAACTATAATAGCTAAATAAACTACTTAATAATAAAGATTTGAGTTTGTGCTTTTGGAGCTAATTGATTGCAGTAGTCAATTAGCTCTTTTTCTTTGCGATAAAAAATGGCTAAGCCAAAAGAATTTTATCTTTACTTTGGCTCAGGCGGCGTCATGCCAAATTGTAAATAAGCCATATTGGTCGCAATACGACCGCGCGCAGTACGCATCACATAACCTTGCTGAATCAGATAAGGCTCAATCACATCTTCCAGAGTACCTGAATCTTCTGCCATTGCTGCTGCCAAAGCTTCTACACCCGCCGGGCCACCATCAAAGCGTTCTAGCAACATCGACAGGTAACGGCGGTCGAGAGTATCCAGGCCATCTTTATCCACGTTCAACATATCTAATGCACGTTGAGCCATTTCCTGAGTGACTTCACCTGTGCCTTTGACTTGAGCATAGTCACGTACACGACGTAATAAACGATTGGCAATACGCGGCGTACCACGTGAACGACGTGCAATTTCTTTTGCGCCATCTTCGGTCATTGGCACATCCATCAGACTCGCAGAACGTTTCACGATATGGGTCAGATCATCAACCGAATAGAATTCCAGACGCTGCACAATCCCGAAACGGTCGCGTAGTGGAGAGGTGAGTAGACCAGCACGTGTGGTTGCAGCGACCAAAGTAAATGGTGGTAAGTCCAATTTAATCGAACGGGCAGCAGGGCCTTCACCAATCATGATATCCAGCTGGTAGTCTTCCATGGCTGGATAAAGGATTTCTTCAATCACGGGTGACAGGCGGTGAATCTCGTCAATAAACAGAACATCACCTTCCTCAAGATTGGTCAGCATTGCTGCCAGATCGCCCGCACGTTCTAGTACTGGGCCAGAAGTCGATTTGAGATTGCCACCCATTTCACGGGCAATAATATTCGCTAACGTCGTTTTACCCAGACCTGGAGGTCCAAAGATCAAAGTATGATCGAGAGCTTCAGCACGGCCACGGGCTGCACCAATAAAGATTTCCATTTGCTCACGCACCACGGGCTGACCGATATAGTCATCGAGGGAAGTCGGGCGGATGGCACGATCAAAATGATCTTCGGGTTTTTCAGAACCACTGATGAGACGGTCTTGCATATCTATTAACTTAATCTCTTTATCGAAGCTGTTTGATGCTGCGGAAACAGCCTCAAATAATGATTTGTGTTTAGCTGCCATTGTGTAGGCGTTGTCTTACTTTTGAAAGATCAAAAGTAACAAAAATCTTTTGTTGAGTTGAAGGTACTTCCTGTACCTCAACTCACCCGGCGACATCCATGTCGCCAAAGCTCAAGCAAATTTTGGATTGAAAATTTGCTCATAGGTAAATTGCTTATTTATTCATCGACTTTAATGCAGCACGGATGATGTCGCTGGCTTCGGTAAATTCACCTTTGGCTGCATTCACCAGTTTTTGTGCCTCAGCCGGTTTGTAACCTAAGGACTGTAATGCAGCTTCCGCTTCAGCCACGGCTGAATTGCCCATAAACTGAATTTGTGGAGCTGTCGAATTGCTTGGAGCAGTGCCCGCAGACATGGCTTTAAAGCGGTCGCGCAGTTCAATCATCAAACGTTCAGCCGTTTTCTTGCCGACACCTGGGACTTTAACCAAGGTATTTATATCTTCATTTTCAACAGTATGGATCAGCATCTCCACACTTAAAGTTGAAAGAATGCCAAGTGCCATTTTCGGGCCAACGCCGTTCACTTTTAATAAAGTGCGGAAAATGGTTTTTTCCTGAGCATTTAAAAAACCATACAGTAATTGTGCATCTTCACGTACAGCCAGATGTGTCCATAGGGTAATTTTCTGGCCTTTTTGCAACTGGCAAAAAGTGGTGAGTGGTGTATCAATTTCATAACCCACACCATTCACATTTAATAATACAGTCGGTGCTTCCAGCGCCAGCACTTCACCAATCAGACATCCAATCATCTTTTATCATTACTCAATTCAGTTTTGCAGCATAGTAGTCAGCATTTTCAAGAAAGGCAAAATCTCCTTCTGCAAAACAGGTAATTTTGCTACAATAGGCATCTAATCCAGTCAGATGTTTTATAACAATCCGGCCTTATTACCCTGCAATTCCTGTGACAGGTTATAAGCCTGATGATCCGAAAATTTCGAGATAATATCTAATACCTGCATAATATTGTCATAATGGCTGTCTTTAAAGTTTGCACCTGAACGTTGCAGAATCGACATTAACCGCTGTTCCTTAAAGCTCAGGTTTTTATGTGGTGTGGTCAGCGGAATAAAGGCATCCAGAATATTTTGCAGACTTTGATGGGCAATGATCTCTAGGCCCGCTTTCTGTGGATGTTCAAAAATCTTGTCACGTGCCAGTTCTTTGGCGCGGTTAATACCACTTTCAATATCTGACGAACAATATTGCAATAAAGTGCCTTGTAACTGACCAGATAGAATCTGGTCATGGTGGCGTGCAAAAGCAGTGGTGACTTCATTCACCAGACGTTTCATCACACGGCCACGCAGTGCAGCAATTTTCTGTTGCCAGGTCGTATCAGGCATGCCGATTTCAGAAGGCGTTCCATAATCTCCGAGCAGATTTAAAAATACCGGTTCCACTTCAGCATAGCTGAGCATGTTCAAGCTGATGCCATCTTCTAGGTCAATCAGGGCATAACAAATATCATCGGCTGCTTCGAGTAAGTAAGTCAGTGGATGACGACAATATCGATACTCGCCGAGCTGGATTAGTCCAAGCTCTTCCGCAATTTGCTTTAAAATCTCTTTTTCTGCCTGATAGCAGCCAAATTTGGCACGGCTACTGGCAGGTAAATCTACTTGTGATGCCATGGTTTTTGACAGCCACGGATATTTTAAATAAGCACCCAAAGTGGCATAGGTCAGGCGCATGCCGCCATCATTTGGATGATAGTCAATCTTGGTTAGAAGCCGCAGGCCTTGGGCATTGCCTTCAAACTGACGTACATCTGCTTCCTGTTCAGGACTTAAATCTTTTAAGAAGTCAGTATGTGATACATCATCAAACCATTCGCGGATCGCATATTCACCGGCATGGCCAAAAGGCGGGTTGCCAATATCATGGGCCAGACAAGCGGCTTGAATGATGGCGCCCACATCCGCTGGAGACACCCAGGGTGGAAGCTGGTCTTTAATTTTCTCTGCGGCCAACATCCCTAGCGAGCGGCCAATACAGGAGACTTCCAGTGAATGCGTCAGGCGCGTATGAATACCATCGTGCTGGGTTAAAGGATGCACCTGGGTTTTACGGTTGAGCTGCCGGAAGCTCTGGGAAAAAATAATACGGTCATAATCTTTGTGGAACGGGCTACGGGCCAGTTCTGTACTCTGCTTTTTACTACCAATCCGAACTGTCGAAAGCAGTTCCAACCAACGCATTTGAGTCATTTATCATTATTCAGTTCTCTACTTTCTGCATCATGCCAAAAAACTAGCTCATGCACTAGGGCAGTGCGACATGAATTGTCATGCTGCATATTGTTATTTCAGTCAGCTGGAAAAGACTGAAAATTAAAAATCAAAATCATTAAATGAACGATAAAAAAGCAGGCTCAATGGCCTGCTTTTTGTTTAAAGCGAAGAATCAGATTAGCTCTTCGCCATTTTTCTTGGCCTGTTGTGTGTCTTTATAGACATTCAGGCAAATCGTGAACAAGACCAGGCTTGCCACCAATGGCCAAAAAAGTACATATAGGGTCAATAATTGACTTGTCATCTGAAATCTCCTTATTTACTTTTCTCAGATAGCTGGTGAAATTCAATCACCATCTTGTTGATTTGCTTAAAATCAAATTTTTCTTTGCTGTAGAGTAGCGTCAACACAGTACATACCAACGCACTACTGCCATAAGCTGTCAGTGAGCTTAACAAGGTGCCGTATTCACGCAGGAAGCCGATGGTCCATGGCATGAAACCAATACTAGCCAATATGCCAACGACCAAGCCCACTTTTTTACCGAAGAAACCAAAGGTCATCAGACCCAGCACCACACCAATACCCAAGGTCGCAACGAGTTCAAAGCCAAGTGCGATCAATCCCTGAATCGGAAGCCATTCAAAACGTACAATCAGAAAGCTTAAAAATGCGAGGCCCACTGACCAGTTAAAGGCCCGGGCATTCACCTTGTCCCAATACAGGCTGACAATCACCGGGAATACAATAGAACCCCAAAGCGCACCCACAAAAATCAGCATCGACAAAATGTCAAACTTCAAGGTGGCAATCACAATTCCCAGCATGGTGGCAACGATCATGGTCATACGGCCAATAAATAGCATTTTCTTTGGATCAGGACGGTTTTTCGCAATCTGTTTGCCATAAATGTCTGTCATGACAATCGCAGACAGGGCAGACAGATCCGAGTCAGCGGTAGAAGACAGGGCTCCAATCACCATGATGAATAACAGCGCGACCATAAATGGAGAAAGATAAGTCGCTGCCATTTGCGGAATCAGGTTATTCAGGTTGTCATCAATAGGTTGAATACCTGCAAATAGTGCCAATAACCCCAGCATGCCTAGACCAATGACAATTGCAGCATAACCAATGGTTGCAGTGATAAAACTTGGTTTGATCAGGTCTTCACGGACTGCAAACAGGCGCTGGGCAATGGTCTGATTACCAATCGCGTAGGCCAATACGGCAACAAAAAACGGTGCACCTTGTTCCAGAAAGGCTGTTTTAGAGAAAAAATCCAGCTGTTCTGGTTGCAGGTTATGAATCCCGCTTTGAAACAGGGAGGATCCGCCTAAGGTAAAGAACAAGGTTGGAATAATGATCACAGCCGCGACAATCATTGCCACCAGCTGACCGAAATCGGTAAAGACCGAGGAACGGAACCCCGACCAAAGGGTATAGGACAGCACACCGATGCCGGTAATCAGCACGCCATGGATAAAGCTTAAAGGAGATAAAATCTCAACCAGTGCCCCAGCGGCGGTAAAGTTCACCATCAGGCTGATTACGCTACCCACAATATTGGAACCTGCCAGAATCATCTGGCTTTGATTGCCATGCCGGGCATGCATGATTTCTGCCAGAGTATGTGCATTAGGCGCCAGTTCACGAAAGCGCTTGCCAAAGGGATAGATAAATAAAATCATCAGCGCACCCCATAAACCATAGTGGAGGGCACCGGAAACGCCGTATGTATATCCGGATGAAGCTGCTGCATAAAATGATGCGGCCCAAATCCAGGTGGCGGTCATACTGGCCGCAGACATTCCAAATCCGATGGAGCCATTCGAGACCATGTAGCCATCAACATTTTCATTTTTCTGTTTAATACGTAACGATAGTAAAAAAGTGATGCCATAGAAAAGCACCATCAATAGTACAGTTGCTGTACTAGTGAATTGAAACATACATACTCCTTAAGCGGGTCACCTTTTGTTTTTGAAAATTAAATCATTGGTGACAGATTAAGGCTCTAAAATAGACAGAGCAGTGAAGCTATAGAACATCAAAAATTAGTGTCCGAATATAGAATTTATATTCATCTCTACAGCAGAAAGGAAAAACCATTGCCAGGCCCAGAATTTAGACAATTTCTCAGCAATTCGGCTAGAGCTTAACATAAAATCATCAAATTTACTGATGAAGTGTCTATTTGGTAAGATTCTTAGCTGATATAGACGTGTGGGCCTGTTATTCTATTAGTTGAATAAAAAAGAAATTTTCTATATTTTTCAGCAATTACAAATATTTATTTTAAACTTTTCGAGTTAAATAAAACCTGAGAATACGGCTTAAATAAAAAAGGTAACAAAATTTTATTATTAATCATTTCTTCATTATTTTTTTATATAAACCTCATAATTCCTGGTAAATTTCCTCATAAATATGAGTGGTATTTTGCTATTTATATTGTGTTTTTTACACATAATAGAGCTCATGAATAAATGATGAAATTTCAAAATATTGGATATGGTGGGGATTTTGTCGATATATTTTTTGGTCTTTTAGATGAGTAAATTTCGCTTAATTATGATCTGAGAAGATAAAAATCAAATATAAAAAAATAAAAGGCCCAAATAAGAAACTTTATTTTTATTCTTTTAGAAGGTGAGAATAGATGTCCAGTTTTTCCCCCGCAGATGATGTCAGATTAAAATACCACTCAGTATTAATTATTCTTTCATAGAGGGGAGTAATTTGCCTCTGTTACTGTAATGGCGGAGATCAGCGGAGAACTGTTCCTTGTAGTACAGAAAACGGCAGAAGACCTTTAACCAGTTTTCTAATCTTAGAAGTCAAAGTTAAGAGTCAATCAAAAGAATCAAAAACAGTCTGCAAAAAATACGACTTCATTAAATCTTGTAATCAAGTATTTCATTTTGGCCTAAATAGGAGTTTTGGCAGGTCATGACAATAAAACCTGAATTTGATTTTGTCCCGATTGTTGTTGAAAAATAATACAATTTTTATGCAGAAAATTATTCTGAAGCGGTTTTGATTTTTCTTGAAAAAAATGTGTTAACCTGTGCGACTACATTCAATTTTCCTAACTGAAAATGAACGGAATATTTTAAAAGTCCAGGATATTTCAGGCGTAGTTTTCTGATTTGGCATCTAGCCGATTTCCTTATTTCACAGTAGAATATGCGCTCTCTCAAGTCACATTGTGGCATGGTCGCTCGATCATCCCGTGGAGCCAAAATCAGCATGTTTATCGTTGCCGGTGCACCTGCACATTCTTCTTTTAAGAAAGCTCAACTACTCACACGTTTATCGTCAATTAGTTCTGTTCAATCACTAGAAAGTCAATTTGTTTATCTTTTTGACCAAGCGCTCAACGAGCAACAACAGCAATCCGCTTTACAGCTTCTCAACGATGGTCAATCATTTGAACTGCACCAGGCTGCAAGTGATGAAATCCAGATTCTGGTGACACCGCGTGTCGGCACGATTTCACCGTGGTCATCAAAGGCAACTGATATTTTTGCCAACTGTAATACACCGGTTCATCGTTTAGAACGCGGTGTTTTGTTTACTTTGAAGGGCGAAAAAGAACTTTCTAAAGAAGCATTACAGATCTTGCATGACCGCATGACTGAAAGTGTTTTCAATGCGATTGAAGATGCTGCAGTGTTGTTTACTGAAACTGCACCAAAACCTTTGAACTCGATTGATATCCTGGGTCAAGGTAAAGAAGCACTGGTAAAAGCCAATAATGAATTCGGTTTTGCGCTGTCTGAACAGGAAATTGATTACCTGACAGAAGCATTTACCAAACTGGGTCGTAACCCGAACGACATCGAACTGATGATGTTTGCTCAGGCAAACTCAGAGCACTGCCGTCATAAAATCTTCGGTTCTGAATGGACGATTGATGGTGAAGTTCAACCATTGTCATTGTTCCAGATGATCAAAAATACCTATAAAGAATCACCAACAGACGTATTGTCGGCTTATAAAGACAACGCATCGGTGATTGTTGGTTTTGATACGCAACGTTTCTATCCAACTCAAGAAGATAACGGTCAACACGTTTATAAATACAAAAGCCAGGCCGCTCACATCTTGATGAAAGTGGAAACTCACAACCACCCAACAGCGATTGCACCATTTGCCGGTGCTGCGACAGGTTCAGGCGGTGAGATTCGTGACGAAGGCGCGACTGGTCGTGGTGGTAAACCGAAAGCTGGTTTAACGGGTTTCACCGTATCTAACCTGAATATTCCTGGCTTCGAACAGCCTTGGGAAGAAAACTATGGCAAACCTTCACGTATGGCATCTCCACTTCAAATCATGATTGAAGGTCCATTAGGCGGCGCAGCGTTTAACAACGAATTTGGTCGTCCAGCGCTGACGGGTTATTTCCGTACCTTCGAACAAAACGTCAATGGCGAAGTGAAAGGCTTCCATAAGCCAATCATGATCGCGGGTGGTTACGGTAACATTCGTCCGGACCACGTTGAAAAAGATGCGATTCAACCAGGTGACTTACTGATCGTGCTTGGTGGTCCAGCCATGCTGATCGGTCTTGGTGGCGGTGCAGCATCTTCTGTAGACAGCGGTAAACTGGGTGAAAACCTGGACTTCGCTTCTGTACAACGTGAAAACCCGGAAATGGAACGTCGTTGTCAGGAAGTGATTGATACTTGCTGGCGCATGGAAGATGAGAACCCGATCGTTTCTGTACATGACGTCGGTGCGGGCGGTATCTCGAATGCTATGCCTGAACTAGTTAATGACCACGAGCTTGGTGCGGTGCTTGATCTGCGTAAGATCCCATCGCTTGAGCCAGGCATGTCACCAATGGAAATCTGGTCAAACGAAGCGCAAGAGCGTTATGTGCTTGCGATCCGTCCAGAATCTCTACCGTTATTCGAATCGATCTGTGCGCGTGAACGTTGTCCGTTTGCAGTACTCGGTGAAGCGACTGAAGCGCGTCACTTAACCGTTGAAGATCCATTGTTCGGCAACAAGCCAGTGGATATGCCAATGCAAGTGATGCTTGGTGGTACACCACGTATGAGCCGTTCATATGAAACTGCTCCGCGTAAAGGCGATGACTTTGATGCGTCTAAAGTGACTGATCTGAAAGATGCGATTTATCGCGTGATCAAGAACCCGACTGTGGCTTCTAAATCATTCCTGATCACCATTGGTGACCGTTCGATCACCGGTATGGTGGCACGTGATCAAATGGTCGGCCCATGGCAGGTTCCTGTAGCAGATGCTGCGGTAACGACTACCAGCCTTGTCGGTTACACGGGCGAAGCAATGGCAATGGGGGAACGTCCACCAGTTGCATTGTTAAACCCAGCGGCTTCTGCACGTTTATCAGTTGCTGAATCGATCTCGAACATCATGTCTGCGAAGATTGATCAGATCAGCGACATCAAACTGTCTGCAAACTGGATGGCGGCGGCTGGTCAACCGGGCGAAGACCAAGCCTTGTTTGAAGGCGTAAAAGCCATTGGTATGGAAATGTGTCCAGCACTGGGCATTGCAATTCCAGTTGGTAAAGACTCATTGTCAATGCGTACCACCTGGAATGACGAAGGTGAAGACAAGTCCGTAACTTCTCCGATGTCAGGCGTGATCACTGCATTTGCACCTGTAACTGATGTTCGTAAGACATTAACCCCTGAGCTGAAAAATATTGAATCTGTACTGGTTCGTATTGATCTGTCTAAAGGCCAGTTCCGTCTCGGTGGTTCAATCCTGGCTCAGGTATACAAAGCCATCGGTACTGTAACTCCAGATGTCGATAGCTTCGAAGATTTCAAAGCATTCTTTGCACTGATTCAAGACTGGAACAACCGTGGTCTGATCAAGGCTTACCATGACATCGGTGATGGTGGTTTACTGGCAACTGTTGCAGAAATGATGTTTGCTGCACGTCTAGGCGTAGCTCTAGAAGACCAATCAGTCGAAGCATTATTCGCTGAAGAAATTGGTGCAGTTCTGCAAATCGCGAAAGCGGATTGGGAAGCATTGCAAGCAGAAATCGCTGCTTCTACTCTGAAAGATGCGATCTCTGTAGTGGGTACAGTGAATAACTCTGATCAGTTATTTGTAAATGGTCTGGTACTGGAACGTGCTGACCTGCAAGTAGCTTGGACAGAAGTTTCTCATCAAATCCAGCGTCTGCGTGACAACGTAGAAACTGCAGATCAAGAATTTGCGTTGGTTACTGATAAATCACACAAAGGTTTGATTGCTCAACCGACATTTGATCTGAACGAGCAAATCGAAGCGCCGTACATCAATTCACGTCGTCCAAATATGGCGATTTTGCGTGAACAGGGTGTGAATGGTCATGTAGAAATGGCAGCAGCATTCGACAAAGTCGGCTTCAATACAGTTGACGTACACATGAGTGACTTGCTTGCTGGTCGTATCAGCTTGGATGACTTCGAAGGTCTGGTGACATGTGGTGGTTTCTCTTACGGTGACGTATTAGGCGCAGGCGGTGGCTGGGCAAAATCAGTATTGTTTAACCAGCAACTCCGTGACCAGTTCGAGAAATTCTTTAACCGTCAAGAAACCTTCTCTTTAGGTATCTGTAACGGTTGTCAAATGTTGTCTCAATTGGCTCCACTGATTCCAGGTGCAGATGCTTGGCCACGTTTCCATCGCAACAAATCAGAAGTATTTGAAGCACGTAGCGTCAATGTTCGTGTAGAGAAATCTCATTCTGTATTGCTAGAAGGTATGGAAGGTTCAATTCTTCCAATCGCTGTGGCACATGGTGAAGGTCGTGTGGTTGCATCAGCTGAAAGCATTGCTGCATTGAATGCCAATAACCAGGTGATCATGCGTTATGTCGATAGCCAAGGTAATGCGACTGAGCAATATCCATTGAACCCGAATGGTTCGCCTGAAGGGATCTCTGGTGTCACTTCGAAAGATGGTCGTGCGACTATCTTGATGCCACACCCTGAGCGTAACTTCCGTGCGATCCAGCACTCTTGGAAACCTGAAGACTGGGATCAGGACGGTGCATGGTTACGCATGTTCCGTAATGCGCGTAAGTTCATTGGCTAATCTGATTTAGCTTCAAAAAATGGGTCGCAGTAGCGACCCTTTTTTATAATTTGAACTTATGGGAAATTAGTAAAACTAGAAAAATCATTTACTTTTGTTTAGACTAGCTTCATCAATTGCCACCAGTGGGTGGCTTTTTGCTTTTTAAGCAGTTTGAAACATTTATTTAATTTTCTCCCGCTGAACTGGTTTAGATTTTGCTTTTATATCTGTATAGAAGTGATATTGTGTAAATAATGCACAATATTTATGCACTTTAAAGGAAAGATGGTATAGATCAGTTCAGTATCAACACTCAAGAATGAGGTGATGACATGGCTAAGACGCTCAGAATAATGGATAGAACAGAATTACGTCAGAAAGGTTGGTGGTTATTTGGTTTTGTTGTTGGCCTACAGGTGTTGTTCTTGGTAGGTAGTTATTTGCTACAGGGTTCTTGATCAACAGATTTAAAAAAGCCACCGAGAGGTGGCTTTTTATCGCCAAACAGTGAGCTGAATCTGCTTTAGTGTTACCTTCTACGTATTCACAAAATCAAAAGCATTATTAATACTGTCCTGATAACGCCAAGCGATATAACCAACCGGCCTAAACAGAATTACACAGATTCATGAATTTCAGACTTGCCATTCTAGGGTTTATAACATCATGAGAAGCAATCTGAATCACATCCAGATATGGTAAGTTCAAAGATTTAGCTGCCTATTTCCAGCCTTCACCCGAACCTCAATGTCGAATACTGCATCATGCAAGACACCATGTGTAAATCTGATACAGGCATAAATGTATGAGGGGGCAAAGTCGAGCCATGCATAGAAGGTAGTTATATGAGTATTCGTATAAGCTATTGATCTATTAATATTTTCAATACGTTGGCCTAAATCGTAAGATAAGCACCTATTTTTTGAAGTGAGCAATCTATGGAACTTCGACATTTACGCTATTTTATTACCGTGGCGCAGGAGCAGAGTTTCACTAGGGCTGCTGAAAAGCTGTTTACGGCTCAACCTTCTTTAAGCCAGCAGATTAAAGATTTGGAGCAGGAAGTTGGCGTTAACCTGTTTGAGCGTTCTTCAGGGAAAATACAGTTAACCGATGAAGGCCAAGCCTTTTTAATCTATGCAGAAAAAGCTCTGGAAAATGCCAAATTGGCTGTTGCATCAGCACGACAGGTGGCCCAGCAGAAAAATAACCAGATTCATATTGGTTTTCTGAATGTTGCCGAACTAAAAGTCATGCCACATATTTTGGCCAAGCTGAAAAAGACCATGCCAGATCTGAAAATTCATCTGCATAGTCTATTCTGTCTGGAACAGCTTCAACGTCTAAAAAATGCCGAACTGGATCTAAGTATTACCCGTTTTCAGCTGGATCATCCGGATTTTGACAATATCCATTTATTGACGGAGCAAATTCATTTGGTTGCAGCCAAGCATTTGCACCCAACCGATCGGATACTGAAATTACAGGAACTGAAAAATCATACAATTATTATGTGTGATCATAATGCATCACCCATATTTTATGAAAGACTCAATACCTTGATGTCCTTTGATCAGCTAAAGCACGATCAAGTGCTGTGGGCGACCAATGTGCTACAGCATATTAACCTGATCAATATGGGTATGGGTTTTAGTTTTGCTCCCGATTATTTATTACGTTTCCTGAATGATGAAGTGAAAGTGATCCAGACAGATCGACCTTTACCTCAAGTCGAACTATATGCAACATTTAACAAGAACTCTCAAAATCCAGCATTGAATATTATTACCGAAGCCCTTAACAATACGGTAAATGATTGAAAAACTTGTAGGGATATATGCTTAAACTGATTTATTACGTACCAGATGAAAACCTAGAGGAAACCAAGAAAGCCGTCTTTGCAGCAGGTGCGGGTGGTATTGGGGAGTATACCGATTGTGCCTGGCAAATTCTGGGAACTGGACAATTTAAGCCACAGCAAGGCGCAGATCCTCATATTGGGGAAATTGGCCAGCTAGAAAAAGTGGAAGAATGGCGGGTCGAAATTCTTGTGCCTGATGAAAAGGCGGTTGAAGTGGCTAAGGCTCTAAAAGAAAGTCATCCTTATGAAGAACCGGCATTTGAATTTATCCAGCTTTTAGATATAAAAGTTTAAATTTTAGAAGTGATATAAACCGACGGTGCATTAGTGTTAATGTGCCGTCTATCTATATATAAAAACACCCAATCTGCTTTTATTATTATAAAATTCGTCAGAACAACTCAAATAAAAGAATAAAACAAGGAATATAACAATGCAGTTGCCAAAACCGCTGAGCAGCATGTTCAAAAATACGCTGAATAAATCTATTCAATACGGCGCAGAAATCCTACATAACCGTATTCCATATTCCCATGATAATCCTTATCTGGATGGTATTTTTGCACCGCAGCGGCAGGAGCATTTTTCAACTCAATTGAAGGTAGAAGGGCAAATCCCGAAAGAATTAGATGGCGCCTTGATGCGAATTGGCCCGAACCCCATTACAGTGAAAAATCCAAAAATTTATCAATGGTTTACTGGTGATGGGATGATTCATGCGTTACGGCTTAAAGAAGGTGAAGCACACTGGTACAAAAGCCAATATGTCGGTGCGGATAGTGTACAGAAGAAATTACATCGCTCAGTGATTCCGGGGAAAAGTCGTGGTGTAGCTGATCCAGTAAATACCAATATCATCAATTTTGCTGGGAAAATCTGGGCATTGGTCGAAGCGGGTGCTTATCCAATCGAAGTAAATAGTGAATTAGAATCTAAACGCCATCATCTGTTTGAGAATGATGATCCAGATTTACCATTTACTGCACATCCACATATTGATCCGGATACCGGCGATATTCATGCGGTTTGTTATGATGGGCTAACCCATAATAAAGTCTTTTATCTGCATATCGATGCCAAGGGCAAACTGAAAAATCATGTGGAAATTCCGGTAAAACATGGTCCGATGGTACATGACTGTGCTATTACTGAATCTCAGGTTTTAATTCTGGACTTAAATGTAAATTTCTCGATGCAGAGTGCCTTAAAAGGTTCATTGCTGCCATATCAATGGAACCCGGAACATCAGGCACGTATTGGTTTATTACCTTTTGGTGGAAGTGCTCAGGATATACGCTGGTACAACATTGATCCCTGTTTTATTTTCCATACCATGAATGCTTATGATCTGGATACAGGGGATGTCGTCATGGATGCAGTGGTACATTCCAAAGCGATGGTGCATTCGATTCAGGGCCCAATTGAAGATCAGAATCTTCGATTAGAACGATTTGTCTTCGAAAAAAAAACAGGGAAAGTGAAGCGGACAATCTTATCGGATGTTAAACAGGAATTCCCACGCATTAATGAAGCTTATACCGGGCGGCCATATCGTTATGCTTATAGCATTTCCTTTGGCGAATTTGATGATCCTTACCATGTCAGCAGTAATAGCTTATTGGGTCATGATTTAGAAACTACGACCATAGAAAGTTATTCATTCGGAGAAAATTGGGTCACAGGTGAGGCTATTTTCGTCGAAAGAGAGGGTGCACAAGCTGAAAATGATGGTTGGCTCATGTCTTATGTGCATGCTTTAGATTGTAGCCCTTCGAAAGTTGTGATTTTGGATGCACAGCATATTAAGGATGGGCCAATTGCCACAATTTATTTACCCGTCCGAGTGGCGGTTGGGTTTCATTGTAATTGGATTGATTATCGAAAGTTGAAAGTAATATAAAATTATATTTAGGAAAAATTTTAGTTTATTTAAGTCCGTGTGAAATCAAACGGACTTTACTAGATGCTTAAATAAATCTTCAATTCCACTTTTCTTGATATTTTGAGACCCAGTACAATTTGGTTTCTATATCATAGCTACCATCGGGATTAAGGGAAATGATGTAGTGGATATTTTTACCTCGACTTCGATTGCCTTTTCCTTCGGGAATTTGATATTTGTATTTTTCTACCTCTTTAGGGGGAGTAAGTACAATTTTTTTCCATGCTGTGATTGGGAGTTTTGATATACTCTCCTGTTGTGCTGCCATTATAGCTAGTCTTTTTTTTGCTGCTGCTTCTCCTTGAGCGTAACGTAATTCTTCAGGAACACCATATCCTTTTTTTATCTGCTCTTCATAAGTCAACCAAGGCACGTATTCAATAATAATTTGTTGAGGGACATAACCTTCAGGAGATACTTTACAGCTACTATAGGTTGTAATATATCTTTGCTTTTTTATCGCATCTGGTGTTCCTGATAAGTTGCCACATTCAGGCCAATTGTTTTTGTATACTATGCTATGGATCGGCCAATATTTATTATCCATTTCAAAACTAATTCTATTTTTCATAGTTGGTGCTGTTGCTTGGCAACCATTTAAAAGAAATAAACTACTAATTGTTAAAAATTTTATTTTCATTTTGCTTTAACTCCACTTCCTGCATTAAAAGTAAGTGTTGTCCCGTAATTGGCTTTGATCCAGTTAAGATAATTTATGATTTAAAATTTTTTGTTTTAAATGCTTCTTTATAAGAATAAAATCATTATGAAATACTTGTATGAGGAAACTATAAAATTATTATTTAGATTTTTCTAATATACCCGAATCGCGGATAAAAAATTGACTTGAAAAATAAGAGGACTAGAGCCATCAGTTGAGTTACCACACAAAACTTAAAACTCTAGTCCCGATGTTTAATAGTACCGAATTATTTTGCGTAATTGATGATTTCTTTCTTAAATTTGAAGCAACCTACTGGAATTTCCTTAAACAAAGTCGTCGTTTCTCCAGAGTCCGAACCGCTCACTTGAGTATCTCAGAAATCATTTTTATCGCGGTCTGGTATAAGAACTCTCAACTTCATCATTTCAAAGCCTTTTATGGCATGATACAGCGCTTTTATTATAAGCTTTTCAAGGTCCTCCCATCCTATCAGCGGATGGTTCATTTAATCAATCAACAT
This sequence comes from Acinetobacter sp. YH12108, assembly GCF_013419055.1. Taxonomy (NCBI): domain Bacteria; kingdom Pseudomonadati; phylum Pseudomonadota; class Gammaproteobacteria; order Moraxellales; family Moraxellaceae; genus Acinetobacter; species Acinetobacter sp. YH12108. Next base: position 162,250 of record NZ_VPAW01000005.1, read on the forward strand.
CAACTCGCACTTCAAGCATTGCATATTTCTCTAACTTCTAGCGCTCAAACAGCTTGTGCCTGGGTTGATTCTACAACTTTACCCGTATGTAAGAATCAGCGTATCCAACGTCATAAATCTTTAAAAAAGATTGCCACACGAGCTAAAAGCTCAATGGGGTGGTTCTATGGATGTAAATTACATATTGTGATGAATCAATTTGGTGAAATTGCTTGTTCTGCTTTATCCAATGGACATTTGGCTGATATCAAAATGGTTGAGAGACTCGTTAAAGAGATGGAAGCAAAGTTGTATGGAGATCGTGGCTATATTAGTCAAGAACTGAAGAGTAGGTTGAAAGAGCAAGGTATTGATTTAATTACCTATCATCGAAAAAATATGCAGGCTATACAACTTTCTGAGTCAGATAAATATCACTTAAAACAGCGCAATAAGATAGAGACTTTATTCAGTTTATTGAAAGGTCAGTACAATTTAGTGACAAGCAAAGCACATAGTGTTCATGGATTTCTAGGAGGGATTTACGCGTCCTTGTGTGCATATCAACTGATCCATAAAAATAAGCCAACAATTCAAATTATGAAGTCATCGGCTTAAGCAGGATTCGGGTTATTTAGATTTTTCTAATATACTTAATTAAGCGACATCCATGTCATCAAATATTAAGTAAATTAATATTATTAAATCCTTTAAATACTATTTTTAAACTCAAACCTTCTGAATAAACAGCTCTCGATCAAAACGATACTGCGGGAAGAACACGCCATCTTTGGCACGTTCACCAGCACCAATCACCATCACCGGATATTGCTGATCATTCAGGTCCAGAATTTCACGAACCATTGGTTCATCGAAACCTTCCATCATACAGCTATCAAAACCATAAGCACGTAAAGCCAGTACCAGGTTTTCACAGGCTAATGCTGTGGTTTTACTTGCCCAAAGTTTCGCATCAGCAGGGCTAAATGCAGACACTGGCATTTGTTTATCGAGTGTACGTGCTACTTTGAAAGCAACTTTCTTAAAGTTACCAAAGGCATTTAAATAACCGGTTTTGTAGTTGTATGGAATGTACTTATAGTACTTTTTAATGGCTGGTGGAGCCTCAGGAAATGGAAACTCGCTGATATTCAGTTTTGCCATTTCATCTACACGGTCAGTACGTGCCACACAGACAATCAGTTCTGAAGCTGTTTTAGCAGCAAGCTGGCTCATACATGCTTTAACCAGACGTTTTTTCTTGGATGGGTTCTGCACCACATAAAATGTCCATGGCTGCAGGTTTGAGGAGTTCGGTGCCAGCAAGGCCAGGTCCAGACAGGCATCGAGGACCTCGGCAGGAATTGGCTTTTTAGTGAATTTACGTACAGAACGTCGGCTTTCGATGACCTTTCGGAAATTGTCTACATCAATATCCTGAGGTGCAGGTTCGTAGTAACGTTTCTTTTCAGGATTTGAACTATCGGTTGTTTGAGAAGTCGTTTGGGAGTTTTCATTAGTCATAAGCTAGATTCTTTCAAAAAAATAAAAGATTGAGGCAGTCTAAACTGCCTCAATTAAAAGATAAGTTTCAGAATTAGTTGAATTGTGTGAAATCAGGTTTCCGTTTTTGCATAAACGCCTGAACGGCTTCCGTCATTTCAGGTGAACCCACACGTTTCATAAAGATCTCCGCTTCATCATCAATACACTCGATAATTTCAGCCAGATTATGCTTCATCAGTGCTTTGGTTTGTTTAATAGAAGCCAGGGGTAAAGCGGCAAGAGTTTTTGCCTGTTTTTCAGCAGCGGCATAGACATCTTCCTCAATGCTATTTACCAGACCTGCACCCAATGCTTTTTCACTATTAAATCGCTGTGCAGTAAGCAGTAACTCAGCCGCTTTATGATAGCCAGCTTGTTGTACTAACAGCTTACTTGAAGCGCCTTCAGGCGACAGGCCAAGGCTAACAAATGGAATCTGGAACAGGGCAGTATTGTCACTATAAACCAGATCAGCATGCAGCAGAATCGTTACCCCGATCCCAATCGCCACACCACGAACGGCAGCAATTAAAGGCTTGGAAAATTTTGCAGCGGACTTCAACAGCACAAAAGGAGGGGTATCGCCAGCCTTACCTTGCAGAGGTGTCTGAATAAACTTCATGAAGTCCTGCATGTCATTGCCGGCACTAAAGTCTGCATCCTGACCACGTAGAATCACGACACGCACGCTACTATTCTGATCTGCCTCATCCAAGGCCTGTGCGATCCATAGATATAGTTCGCCGTAAAGCGCATTTTTTGCTTCAGGACGGTGAATGGCTAAGGTCAATACGCCATGGTCTAAATTCGCATTTAAATGCTGATGCGGTTGTTGAATACAGCTCAGTGTCATCGTACTATCCTTGCTTTATTAATATGAATTTATTGGCGCTTATTATGTCGCAAAAAATTCCCTGCGGCATAACTGATGCGTTCATAAAAGTAAGATGTGCTATGAAGTATAAATTTGATTACCTGGTGTTTATTGGTCGTTTTCAACCTTTCCATCTGGCCCATATGCAAACGATTAAAATTGCCTTGCAGCAGAGCCAGCAGGTGATTCTGGCATTAGGCTCAGCACAGCAAGAACGCAATATTAAAAATCCATTTCTGGCCACTGAACGTGAAGAAATGATCCTGTCGAATTTTTCTGAAGCAGATCAGAAGCGCATTAAATTTGTCCATGTCATTGATGTCTATAATGATGAAAAATGGCAAAAACTGGTGAAATCGTTGGTGTCTGAAGTAGTTGAAGCAGAAGCAAAAGTTGGTCTAATTGGACACTTTAAAGATGAATCTTCTTATTATTTAAGTTTGTTCCCGGAATGGGAAATGGTGGAACTCGATAGCTTGGTCGGCGCTATATCCGCCACTCCTTTACGTGAAGCGTATTATCGCGGTGAAGTGGTGGAATCGGCTTTTCCTTTAGGCACCAGTGAGTTTTTACATAAATTTAAAAATAATGAGATTTATCAACAATTGGTCAACAAGTTTGAACTAAATGATAAAACAAATCTGGGCTAAAACCGTTTTAAGGTAGTGAGTTCATTTGATTGTTAAGGATGAACACAATGAATCTATTCCTGAAAAATATAGCTTATGCGGGTGCTCTATCTGCTATGTGTATATCGGCTGCGTATGCTAAAAGCTGGACATTGACGCCTCAAAGTAGTGTCGGCTTTAGCATTAACTCCTTGGGTTTGAATGTGGTAAAGGGAAATTTTCAAGAGTTCAAGGCAACCATGCATTTTGATCCCGATCGGCCACAACAGTCATCTACTGAGTTCACTATGCAGGTGGATAGCCTGGAGGTTTCCAAGCCCAGCCTTAAAAATATGATTATGGGTGAGGACCTGTTTCATGCATCGCGCTATAAAACAGTCAATTTCAAAAGTACCCAGTTTAAGCCAAATGGTACGAATCGTTATCAGGTTATGGGGCAACTCACTCTAAGAGGTGTTACTCGACCAGTGGTATTCGATACCACTCTGACATCGAACAAGGCTAATCCTAATTTACTCGATGTGAAATCCACTACGGTAATTAATCGCTCAGATTTTGGGATGAAGAAAGCCACTGCAGGCGTGGGTGAAAAAGTTAATATTCACCTAATGGGACAGTGGAAAACCCAATAATCTGATATTCAATTTCTGTGAATTCGGCAGGACATCATAGAACTGCTTATTGAATTGGATTATTCATACATTGTTCTGCCTGTTCCAGAATGACTTTGGTTAACTGTTTTAGAGCGGGAGACTGCTGTTTCCAGTGATGCCAATATAAAGGTACATCACAACAGCATTCAGGCAGTATTTCGATCAGTGTCCCATTTTGAATCCGGTCCGCAATTTGATAGTCTGGCACCAAACCGTATCCCAATCCTGAAAAAATGGCATCCGCAAAGGCGGTCGAGGAAGGGATATAGTGAAAAGGAAAACATTGCTGGTTTAAGCCAAATTGAGTTAACAGTAGATGGCTATGTAGATGATCCTGATCATTATAAATTACAGCGGGTGCCTTACGCAGTGATTCCCGGTGAATGCCTTGTCTAAACCATGAATGCACAAAGGCAGGTGTTGCAACCATTCTATAATGCATCTGCCCGATAAAATGAGCCTTACAGCCTGGCATGGCTTTACTCTCACTGCTAATACAGGCATTGACTTGACCCTGCTCTAGAAGCTTATGAGTTTCACTTTGAACAGCGACCTGAAGATTCAAAGTGATTTTCTCTGCAAGCAGGGTAGTATTCAGACAGGGAAATAACCAGGTCGCGAGTGAATCCGCATTTACCGCAATATGAATCGAGCTAAATTCTGCTTTATTTTGACCATTTAATTGCTGGATCAATTGCTGCTGTAACAGGCGTTGATGCTGCAAATAATTCAGTAAGGTTTGACCGGCATTGGTCACTTTACAAGGACGCTCACGTAGCACCAGAACTTGCCCCAAATCTCTTTCCAGATTTTGCACTCTTAAAGTGACTGCCGAAGCCGTTATATTTAATACTTTTGCGGCAGCATCAAAGCTTTGGGTTTCTGCAACAGCCAGAAAAGCATCACAGTTTTTAGAATTAAGTGGCATAGCTTACCTAAATAAAATTTAGTCTGAATGATATTTTCTTAATTATATTTAATTGAAAAGAATAACATAGATAATGATCTCCATCTTTATAATTCCATGATATTCCAATGTTAAATGCATATATACAAGGTCTGGCGGTAGGCTTTAGCCTGATTATTGCCATTGGTGCACAAAATGCTTTTGTATTGAAACAGGGCTTGAAACAGCAGTATGTCTTTGCGATCTGTATGTGTTGTGCCTTATCTGATGCGATATTGATTTTTGCCGGTGTTCTGGGATTTTCACAATTGATGCTGGTCAATCCACACTGGATCAATATGGCGAAATATCTGGGCGCGACTTTTCTGGCGATCTATGGCGCTCAGCATTTTTATCAGGCCTGGAAGAATGAGCAGCGTCTGGACACAGATCAAAAAGATGTGCCTTCTTTATATAAGGTTTTGCTGATTTGTTTGATGCTGACCTGGCTCAATCCGCATGTCTATCTGGATGCTTTGGTCTTGATTGGTTCTATCTCCACCCAATATTCCAATGCACAGATACAATTTGCCTTAGGAGCGATTAGTGCATCCTTTGTATTCTTTTTTGGACTGGGCTATGCAGCACGTTATTTGCAACCTATTTTTCAGCGTCCAGAAGCCTGGAAAATACTGGATGTACTCATTGGCTGTGTAATGTGGTCAATTGCAGTTTCTTTAGTGAACTGAATTATTCTTTGCAGTAACTCTAAAGAAAAAGGCATGATATTTCTATTCATGCCTTTTTCATTTTATGAAAGATCTTAAGCTGCTTGTAATGCTTTCAAATCTTCTAAAACCTGTTCAGCATGGCCAGCAGCTTTTACTTTACGGTATTCTTTGACCAGCTTGCCATTATGGAAAATGAAGGTAGAGCGTTCAATGCCCATGACTTTCTTGCCATACATATTCTTTTCTTTAATGACATCAAAGTGTTTGCATAACACTTCCTCTTTATCACTGATCAGATTGATAGTCAGATTCTGTTTTTCAGTAAAGTTCTGGTGCGCTTTAACCGAATCACGTGATACGCCCAGAATAGTCGTATTGAGTGCATCGAACTGATCTTTTAAACAAGAGAAACCGACTGCCTGAGTGGTACAGCCCGGTGTAGAATCTTTAGGATAAAAATAGATAATTAACCATTCTGCATTTAATTGGGCCAGATTAATTTCACCTGTAGTGGTTGAAAAAGTGTGCTCAGGTAAGCTGATCTCAGACATGGTCTCTCCAATTTTTCTAAATTTTTTCAAAAAAATAAGCCACATTATAGTGGCTTATTCTAGAAAAACATCCGTCAGGATTATTTCTTTTGAGCGGCTTTATTGGCTTCTGCAGCAAGTGAATTTAATTTACCTGCGAGCTGTGGGCCTACACAAGACTGCACATTCTGGCTTTGTTTTTTAACAAAGTCTAAAGTTGCAGGGTTTTTCTTCTGGTTAATGGTGCTTTGAATCTGCCATTTCTGAGCTTGAGTCAATTTACCTTCTGCATCTACTTCACATGTACAAAGCTTATTCACATCAGACTGAGTCAGTTTTTTGTACTTCACTGCCTGTTTGTATGGAATAGCACAGGCTTTAATTAAACCGTCACGTACATTTGAACTGCTTCCAGCATTTTTCATGGCAGTTGTGTATTCTTTTTTCATTGCCTCAAATTCTGCTTTTGCCTTAGCTTGATCATTATTTGCAAAAGATGCAGTTGAAAATAGGGCAGACAAAGAGAGTAGGCTAGTCGCAAGTAATTTGGCTTTAATATTCATAATATGGATTTATAACCTTGATCGATTTTAAAGGTAATAACGTGTCGGGTCTTCAACACCTGCATCAGCAAAACCTTGCTTGCGTAAACGACAACTGTCACATGTTCCACACGCACGTCCTTGGTCATCTGCTTGGTAGCAAGATACCGTTTGACTGTAGTCTACGCCATGTTCTAGGCCTAAGCGAATGATATTTGCTTTGGATAAATGTAACAAAGGTGTTTCAAATTTCAGGGCTTGACCTTCAACACCGACCTTGGTTGCAAGGCGTGCCATGTTGGCAAAAGCTTCAATAAATTCCGGGCGGCAGTCTGGATAACCTGAATAATCCACCGCATTAATCCCGATCACAATTGCCTCAGCACCGAACACTTCTGCAGCAGCCAAAGCATAAGATAAGAAGATGGTATTTCGTGCAGGTACATAGGTTACCGGAATACCTTCCTGCAATTGGTCTGGTACCTCAATGCTATGATCAGTAAGGGCTGAGCCGCCTAGGTTACCTAAATCAATATTGATGACACGATGTTCTACACCCGAGCGTTGAGCCAGTGCACGAGCTGCATCAAGTTCTGTAGTAGAGCGTTGGCCATACATAAAACTCAGTGCAATACATTCATAGCGTGCCTGCGCCCAAGCCAGACAGGTTGTTGAATCTAATCCGCCAGATAACAATACAATGGCACGAGGGCGCATAACAAATACTCCAATATAGTAAATTTACAAAAATTAACGACCAGTTTCATCATTCCATAACAACTTGTGCAGCTGCAGCTGGAAACGAACAGGGAGATGGTCTTCTAAAATCCATTGAGCCAGATCACGTGCCAATTGTGGCAAGCGTGCAGCTCCTTTTTCAACTGCAAATGCAGGGGAGAACCAGACTGTACTGACTTTTTCATTCAACTGGTACTGTTCTACCTGCTGTTTTGACCATTCATAATCTTCACGATTACAGATCACAAACTTAATCTGGTCATGCTGAGTCAAATGATCCAGATTTGTAAGCAAATTTCGTGCAACTTCACCTGAAGTTGGCGTTTTTAAATCCAGAACTTTGGATACCCGTGCATCCACTTTAGAAACATCTAATGCACCACTGGTTTCTAAAGAGACTTCACAGCCTAAATCTGCAAGTCGCTGTATCAGAGGTAGGGTGTTCGGTTGCGCTAATGGTTCACCACCGGTCACACAGACATAAGGCGTTTTAAAATCAAGCGTGGTCTGGATGATGTCATCTAAAGATTTACGCTCGCCACCTTCAAAAGAATAGGTAGTATCACAATACGTACAGCGCAGTGGACATCCGGTTAAGCGGATAAATACGGTCGGTAAACCTGCAGTATTGGCTTCACCTTGTAATGAATAGAAGATCTCCGTAATGCGTAAGCCCGCAGACGGATCAGAAACTGGAATTGCGGAAGATCGAAGCGTATTCATAACAACATTAACCACTGAAAAATAAATAACAATGTATAAAAATAAAAATCCCTACGATCATTGCTGACCGTAGAGACGAGGAGCGGTTGAAGCTCCGAGGAACACAAATGTGTCCTCTAAGTTAAGACATCTTAGTCTTCGCGTAGCAAATCGTTCAGGCTAGTTTTAGCACGAGTTTTCGCATCTACTTTTTTCACGATTACAGCTGCATATAAGCTGTATTTACCGCATTTAGATGGCAGGCTGCCTGATACCACAACAGAACCAGCAGGTACGCGGCCATAATGAATTTCGCCAGTCTCACGGTCATAAATCTTGGTAGATTGACCAATGAATACGCCCATAGAAATGACAGAGCCTTCTTCAACGATTACGCCTTCAACGATTTCAGAACGTGCACCGATGAAACAGTTGTCTTCAATAATAGTTGGATTAGCTTGAAGCGGTTCAAGAACACCACCGATCCCTACACCACCAGACAAGTGAACATTTTTACCAATTTGAGCACATGAACCTACAGTTGCCCAAGTATCAACCATCGTACCTTCATCTACATAAGCACCGATGTTCACATAAGAAGGCATCAGTACCACGTTTTTCGCCTGGAAAGAACCTTTACGTGCTACCGCCGGAGGAACAACACGTACGCCAGCAGCTTTAAACTGCTCGTCAGTCCAGTCAGAGAATTTAGTATCTACTTTGTCGTAGAAGCGAAGATCACAAGCTTCCATTGGTTTGTTATCGTTTAATTTAAATGATAACAATACCGCTTTCTTAATCCATTGATGAACAACCCATTCACCTTCGATTTTTTCAGCAACACGTAAAGTACCATTGTCCAGGCCAGCAATTACTTCCTCAACTGCTTGACGGATTTCAGCAGGACAGTCTGCTGCTGTGAAATTCGCACGGTCTTCAAACGCTTGTTCAATGATTGTTGAAAGCTGAGACATGATCTTCCTTCCAGAAAAAAATTTCCGATATTTTACACTATATTGCTCTAAAAAGATGGAAAACTAGGAAGGGTGCTGAATTAAATTCGCAAGTAAAGTGATTAGTATCCTTTTCGTATTTTAGATATGTACAAACATTGTTTAAAAAAAGCTTATCATTCAACAAGAAAAATTAATATGTATCAAAAAATAACAAAAGCTCAGCAAAACACGAATAAAAAATATTCATTGACTCCTTTATATTGAGCTCATCACGAATAACTAATGATGAAAAAAAAGTTCTTTTGAGGAGAGAAATAATGAAAGCTTTATATCAACTTTTAGCAGTATCCGTTCTAGCTGCCACAGCTGGATCTGTCATGGCTGCTGATGAAACAATCGTAACAGATGAAGGCGTAGCTGAATTCTCTTTCTTTAAACCTGCAGCTGTTCGTGCTGAAGTCGGTACTACCGGTTACGGTGGCGCGATCTCTTGGAATGCTAACCCTTATGTAGGTGTTACTCTAGGTTATAATGGTGGTGATATTTCTTGGACTGATGATTTATCAATCAATGGTACAAAATATGACCTGGATATGGATAATAACCTGACTTACTTGAATGCTGAGATTCGTCCTTGGGCGAACTGGTTCTATATGGCTGCCGGTGTAGCATATATTGATAATGATTACGATCTATCTCGCCGTATTGGTGGTGGTGAAACTTTAAGCATTGATAACAATGACTATCAACTTGCTGCTGGTGCTACAGAAGGTCGTGTAAATGGTAAGTTATCTTACAAAAATAATATTGCTCCGTATGTAGGTCTTGGTTTCTCTCCAGCAATTACTAACCGTTGGGGTGTATTTGGTGAAATCGGCGCATACTACAATGGTAACCCAACTGTGGATTTAACTGCTACAGGTCTTGCACCAGTAGAAGGTTCTCCTAGCGTAGGTACAGCGATTGAGAATGAAGAGCGTAAAATTCGCGAAGATAATAAATATGAATGGTTCCCAGTGGCAAAACTGGGTGTAAGCTTCCGCTTCTAAGCTGTAGCTGCTAAGCCTAATAAAAAAACGAGCTTCGGCTCGTTTTTTTTATTTATTAGAAGCTATTGAAAATGATAGCCCAACTTCATACCGACGACCCAAACATCATTATCATCCACTGCAGATAAGCCTACGAACTGGGGTATAGAAGCGTTTGTATCTGTTTTAGGCTTTTGGAATTTTAAATAATACAGTCCTGTAGCGAAATCCCAGTGTTTTTGAAAATTCTGAAAATAGCCCAAACTGACTCCCCAATAGCCGTCACTCGGATTCAAGGTAGAAGCTGGATTTCCCGTACCTGAGTCCCATAAGATTTCAAAAGAATTAATCATAGAAGAAGGCCATTGATGGGTGATTCCAAATTTAGCCGACCATTGATCCTCCTGATAATCGATCATCTTGATATCTTTTACTTCAGGAAATTCCAAGGCGGCATAATCAATCACTGCACTGAATTTTGGTGGTTGAATGACAAAATCTTGCCAATTTACCCAGCGTAAACTCGCGTAAAAAATATTCTGAGAGGGAAGTCCGCTCTGAATATCTAAATTAATAGACTGCGGTGTTTGTACTTTCGTAAAGTTTGACGTAGGTATACCGACTGCAATTGATTCTGTGGTTTCCAGTTGATGGTTTATGGCTGAACGATAAGTTAACGCTGTTCTAAAGAAATACTCAGGAGTTTGATAGCTTATTCCAGCGAGCCAACCCCAAGCAGCATTTTGTTCAAGCTGAACGTGATAACCATTAAAGACTGAAAAAGATTCACCTACCAAACTTAAATTACCTTCTAAGGTCTGATAACTCAGTCCTGCATAGAGATTCCAGTTTGGATCAGGCTGATATCCAAGAATGGAAGTCAGATTATGACTATCAAACTCAATATCGGCTGCTTCAATCTCTGTAGGCTTACCTGCAAAAATTGGACTATATTGATATGCAACATCGACATGGAAGGGCTGATCGTAAATAAGACCCCAGGAGATCTGTGGATGAAGCTGTAATTTTAATGCAGCATTCGCAACCAACTGATTATTCGCAAGCTGACCCGTGGAAAAATCCTGAATACCTAATTGTTCTAATACTTCGGTATGCTGCACCTGACCGCTGACATTGGGATTTGTCCAGGCAAATGAGACTTCGACATAATGCTCCTTTTTAAAAAAGGACTGGATAGTTTGATTGGATTGCTCAAAAGCTGCTGCAAAACTTGTCCCGGAAAAAATCAGTCCATATCCCAAGAGGGAAAATTTGTAGCTCATCATTAATATAATTTATTTATTGAATTATACTGTAATTATGCTTGATTTTTAATGAAATAATCTACTGTTAAAATTAAAAAAAGAGGCAATACGCCTCTTCAATTTAGAAAGCATAATCCATATTATTCATCTGGATAAGCCACTTTTTTAAGTGCCTTGATGTCCGCATCTGGTGAGCATAAAGAAATAAACTCATAACCATAACCACGTAATAAGTGGCCTTTACGTACGGCGATCCAGGTAGTATTTACTCCGAAAATATCGGTTTTAATCTGTTTCAGACGATAGTCACGTTCTGGATCATAAGCCAGATCATTGACAATGCCGACACCCATGTTGAGCTCGACATAAGTTTTAATCACATCGGCATCCAGAGCTGACATGACAATATCAACATCTACACCGGCTTCTTCAAAGGCTGAGTCGATTTTAGAACGGCCTGTGAAACCACCATGATAAGTAATAATCGGATAGCCAGCGAGGTCTTCAATACGTATCTGTTCTTTGCTATTTAGCGGGTGATTTTGCGGCGTAATAATACTGTGCTGCCAGTTATAATAAGGCACACTCGCCAGATTTTCTTCAGTCGTTAAGGCTTCAGTCGCAATCCCGATATCTGCTTCACCCTGAAGTAGCATTTCAGTAATTTCCATTGGACTGGCTTGTTGCAAAATCAGATGAACTTTCGGAAATTCTTTTTTGAACTGATTCACGATCGGCGGTAATACATAACGTGCTTGGGTATGCGTCGTTGCAATCGTTAATGTACCTTCATCGACCTTGTTAAAGTCATCTGCAAGACGTTTAATATTGTCTGCATCAACCAGCATACGTTCTACAATACCAAGAAGTGCCTGACCTGGTTCAGTCAGTCCTAATAGGCGTTTACCTTTACGGATAAATAGCTGTACACCAAGCTCATCTTCTAAATCTTTAATATGCTTACTGACACCTGACTGCGAAGTGTAAAGCGCGGCTGAAGCTTCAGTTAAGTTAAAATTCTGTCTAACAGTTTCTCGAATAATTCTTAATTGTTGGAAATTCATAATTCTTTACCCTATAAGAGGATGGGGCATTTTAAAGCCCCATCTTGCAGTCTTACGCGACCTGGTTTTCAAATAAATGCAGATTTAATGCACTCAACCAAACAGTTTGATCCGGACGGAATTGATGAGCGCGGGCTTCTTCTGGTGTCAGTGAAATTTCAATCAGATTGCCTTGGCGGTCATTCAATTCTGCAACGACTTTTCCTGCAATCCAGAGTTCACGAATAAACGTGGCCTGAATCGCATTCTCTTGTGGTTGGGCATGAATACGCAGTTCATCCGGGCGAGCGAAGACAATGACATTACCCTGAGCTGCCTGTTTGGCGGCATCGAACTGGATACGGTCTTCACCTAGCTGAAGTATGCCGCCATTATTCTGGCCTTCGAAGCGGTTGGCTTGTCCCAGGAAGTCAAACACGAATGGTGTTTTCGGTGTTTCATACACTTCACGTGGTGAACCGATCTGTTCCACATTACCTTTGTTCATCACTACGATTTGATCTGCAACTTCTAAGGCTTCTTCCTGATCGTGAGTGACGAAAATTGAAGTAATGTGCAGTTCATCATGCAGGGTACGTAACCAGCGGCGCAGTTCTTTACGGACTTTGGCATCTAGCGCGCCGAACGGTTCATCCAGTAACAGTACACGTGGCTCAACGGCTAGTGCACGAGCCAAAGCAATACGCTGACGCTGACCACCAGAAAGCTGAGCCGGATAACGGTCTGCCAGGAAGCCCAATTGAACCAGGTCTAACAAACGAGTCACGCGCTTTTTGATTTCTGCTTCCGATGGACGGGTTGAACGTGGACGGACACGTAGACCAAAAGCCACGTTATCGAATACGGTCATATGACGGAACAGGGCATAGTGCTGGAATACAAAACCCACTTCACGTTCACGAACGTGAACATTGGTTGCATCCTGACCTTCCAGAATCACCTGACCACCGTCAGCAGATTCCAGACCCGCAATGATACGTAGTAGAGTCGTTTTACCGCAGCCTGAAGGGCCGAGCAGGGCAACCAGCTGACCATCCGGGAAATCCAGTGAAATGTTTTTCAGTGCATGGAATGCACCAAAGTGTTTTTCAATATTTTTAACTTGAATACTCATGTGGGCATTCCTTAAGAAACTGTTGAATCATCATTACGTTTGTCTTGTTTTTCCTGGCGCAGTTCAACCCAGGTTTTCAGAACCAGAGTCACAATTGCGAGGAGAGCCAGGAGCGATGACACGGCAAACGCAGCACTAAAGGTATATTCGTTATATAGAATTTCGACGTGTAGCGGCAAAGTATTGGTTTCACCACGGATATGGCCAGAAACCACTGATACTGCACCGAACTCACCCATGGCGCGGGCATTACACAGAATTACGCCGTAAATCAGACCCCATTTGATATTTGGCAGGGTCACTTTCCAGAAGGTTTGCCAGCCAGATGCACCGAGTACAATCGCAGCTTCTTCTTCTTCAGTACCTTGCGCTTCCATTAAAGGGATCAGCTCACGTGCTACAAAAGGTACGGTAATGAAGATCGTTGCCAGAACAATCGCAGGAACGGCGTAAAGGATCTTGATGTCATTATCCATCAACCAGCCACCCATCCAGCCTTGAGTACCGAAAATCAGTACCAGCATCAAACCTGCAATAACAGGTGATACTGAGAAAGGCATATCGATAATGGTGGTTAAAATTGACTTACCAGGGAAGTTAAACTTCGCTACTGACCAGGCTGCAGCTACGCCGAATATTACATTCATTGGTACCGCGATCACAGCCGTTAGTAAAGTCAGTTTGACCGCAGATAAAGTATCTGGATGAACAAGGGCTTGCGTATATACGCCAACCCCTTGTTTAAATGCTTCAACAAAGACCAGAACCAAAGGCAGGATCAGGCAGCTTAAAAAGAAGATCAGTGCAATCGCAATCAGGGTATAACGTACCCAGGTCGGCTCACGAGTCGCATCGCGGGATTGCAGCTTTTCAGCCAGCGCATTGCTGTTGGTATTTAAACTCATCGTGCAGTTCTCCCGGTACGGCGGCTCGCCCAAGCTTGCAATAAGTTAATCAGGAAGAGCATTACAAAGGAAATGAGCAGCATCACTACAGCAATTGTGGTCGCACCTGCATAGTCATATTCTTCCAGACGGGAAATAATCATTAAGGGTGCAATTTCAGTTTCAAAAGGCTGGTTACCCGCAATGAAAATGACCGAACCATATTCACCGACACCACGTGCAAAGGCCAAAGCAAAACCTGTGATCAGTGCTGGCAGCAGAATCGGGAAAATGACTTTGGTGACAATCTGAAAACGGTTTGCACCGAGTGCAGAAGCCGCTTCTTCCAGTTCAGTTTCTAAATCAGAAAGAACTGGCTGTACCGTACGGACCACAAAAGGAATACCGATAAAGATCAAAGCCAGGGTAATACCGATCGGGGTATAAGCCACCTTGATGCCGATTGGATCTAAATACTGACCAATCCAGCCAGTCGGTGCATATAAAGAAGTCAGAGCAATACCGGCAACTGCGGTTGGCAGGGCAAAAGGCAGATCGACCAGTGCATCGACAATACGTTTGCCCGGAAAGCTATAACGCACCAGACACCATGCCAGTAACAGGCCAAAAACTACATTAATCAAAGCAGCAATAATGGCTGAACTAAAGCTTAGCTGTAATGATTTCAAGATACGTTCAGAGCTCAGGATTTCCCATAAGCCTTCCCAGCCAATGCCGAGTGATTTAATAAAAACGGCAGATAGCGGGATCAGAACGATTAATGACAAATACGCTAGGGTAAAGCCTAGAGAAAGACCAAATCCTGGCAGCACTCGGGATCGCTGCGACATGATTACTCCTCAAAAGAGAGAATGCTGGTTAAAGTTAACCAGCGAAAATTAGAAAATAGAATCGGCACAAGCATAATTTGCAGGGACTAAAATGCAAATTTAAAATAATACTTGCTCTCATCAACTTTGCTGATATGGTGCATAGCCTTTTCTGAAATCAAATATTGTTCAATTTCAGGGAAAGAACCAAAACCGGAAGCAACATTGACATGGCCTACAGCTCCCAGATTAATCGGTTTGATCTTCCAGGCTTTCGCCAGAACCTGAGCATCTTCAAAACTTAGCCATGGATCATTTTCACTGATCAACAAAGTCGTTGGAGCCTGAATCTTGAGCTGCTGAAAATAGGCACTGTAATCTGTCTGGCTATCACGGGCAAAACCATTTTCCCCAAAACGTACCGGATTGGCAGGTGCAACCAGCACCAGATTTTTGACTTTAGTATTCAGTTCAGGATGCTGGGCCAGTGCTGCCACGCTGGTCAAACAGCCAAAGCTATGTGCCACAATTTGTACATCATCTGGAATGGCTTGCAGGGTTTTAACAAATTCTGCGACCCATACATTCAGTACCGGATGATTCCAGTCTTTTTGCTGTACACGGGAGCAACGCATGAGCCGGTGTTGCAGGCAGGTTTGCCAGTGATTGTATTCACTGCCACCTACACCGGGAACAATAAGCGTATGAGTCATGTCGATGCTCCTGTATGAAATCAGCTTAAATTATTTTTTTGCGCTGTTAGCTTTAACGATCTGGTCAAAAACACCACCATTTTCAAAGTGGGCTTTCTGTACTTTATCCCAGCCACCAAACTCCTGATCAATAGTCACCAGTTTTAATGACTTAAAGACTTGGCTATATTTCGCCAGTATTTTTTCATTACGTGGGCGATAGAAGTTACGTGCTGAGATTTCCTGACCCAGTGGTGAGTAAAGGAAGTTTAAATAACCTTGGGCCAAGTATTTGTTGCCTTTTTTATTGGCATTCTTTTCAACAATCGCCACGGGTGGCTCAGCCAGAATTGACAGGGAAGGAGTCACAATTTCAAACTTGCCCGGTTGTTCACGAAGGGCTAAATGTGCTTCATTTTCCCAAGCCAGTAATACGTCACCGATGCCACGTTCAGCAAAAGTGGTAGTTGAACCACGCGCACCTGAATCAAGTACTTTGGTTTGTTTATAGATTTTACGAACAAATTCTTGTGCAGTTTTGTCGTTACCGCCCGGTAAGTGTTTTGCATATGCCCAAGCTGCTAAATAGTTCCAGCGTGCACCGCCTGAAGTTTTAGGATTTGGTGTAATAATCGCTACACCCGGTTTTACCAGATCACCCCAATCCTTGATGCCCTTTGGATTGCCTTTACGTACCAGGAATACGATGGTAGAAGTGTATGGTGTTGAGTTTTGTGGTAATTTTTTCTGCCAGTCTGCAGGTAACAGTTTGGCTTTTTCGACCAGTACATCAATGTCAGCGGCTAATGCCAAAGTTACGACATCGGCATCCAGACCATCAATCACGGCACGCGCCTGTTTACCTGAACCACCATGTGACTGTTTAAAGTTAATACTTTGGCCAGTACGGCTTTTCCAGTATTTACCAAATTCTTTGTTGACGTCTTCATAGAGTTCACGCGTCGGATCATAAGAGACATTCAAAAAGTCGCGTGCTGCAGCAGAAAACGAAGTTGCTGAAATAACAGCAGCAAGAACCCCTAGTTTTAGTTTTGTTGAAATGCTCATGTGAACCTCAAACTCTTACACGTTTTGTAACATGAGTGAAGAATAAACCTATTCTTTATGCATAAAAAATAATTAAAAATGAATTTTATATGAAAATATAAGATAAAAGATTTTATAAGTATTTGAAACAACAATAGCCTTATTCAATAAGGCCATTGCATAGACATTTATTATTACGATTTTGTGCTATTTGCCTTTACGATCTGATCAAAGATACCGCCATTGGCAAAGTGTTTTTTCTGTACCTTGTCCCAACCGCCAAACTCTTTATCAATAGTCACCAGCTTCAGCGATTTAAAGATATTGCTGTATTGTTTTAATACTGCCGCATTACGTGGGCGGTAGAAATTCTTTGCAGCAACCGTTTGACCTGCAGGTGAGTACAGGTAGTTCAAATAAGCTTTAGCCAGATTTTCATTGCCATCTTTTTTAGCATTCTTTTCAACGATTGCCACTGGTGGCTCAGCCAGAATCGACAAAGAAGGGGTGATGATTTCAAACTTGCCAGGCTGTTCACGAATCGCCAGATGTGCTTCATTTTCCCAAGCCAGCAATACATCACCGATACCACGTTCAGCAAAAGTGGTGGTTGAACCACGTGCACCTGAGTCGAGTACTTTAGTTTGTTTGTAGATCTGGCGAACAAAGTCTTGAGCTTTAGTATCATTGCCGCCTGGCTGATGTTTCGCCCAAGCCCAAGCTGCTAAATAGTTCCAGCGCGCGCCACCAGAGGTTTTCGGGTTTGGTGTAATGATTTCTACGCCAGGTTTCACCAGATCGCCCCAGTCTTTAATGCCTTTAGGGTTGCCTTTTTTCACCAGGAAAACGATGGTTGAGGTATAAGGTGTTGAGTTTTGTGGGAATTTCTTTTGCCAGTCTTTAGGTAGCAGGCCACGAGCAGCGATTTCATCAATGTCTGCAGCTAGGGCCAAAGTCACGACGTCCGCATCCAGACCATCAATGACAGCACGTGCCTGTTTACCTGAACCGCCATGTGACTGTTTAAAGTTCACATCCTGACCAGTAGATTTTTTCCAGTAAGCACTGAATTCTTTATTAAAGTTATCGTACAATTCGCGAGTTGGGTCATAAGACACGTTCAGGAAGTCTTTTGCAGATACGCTAAAAGCGGTTGCTGAAATAAGTGCTGCCAATACCCCAATTTTTAATTTACGGATGTTCATATTTGCCTCAAATGTTTCTTTGTTTTGTTGGATGGGGCAAGAATAGCTGGAGATTTTTTGCATAAAAAATAATTAAAAACGAATTTTATGTGAGTAAAACAGATATATAGACAGAGCTTATATTTCATCGCTCTATCCGTCACCAGAGAGGCCTTAAAAGCATGCTGTATTTAAAAAATGCTCAACCCGTCAAAGATATAGATGTGCTGGATCGTGCCTTTCATTATGGTGATGGTTGCTTTACTACTGCGCGCATCCGTCGAAACCGGATCGAGTTAGCAGACCGTCATCTAGCCCGTTTAAGAATGAGCCAGCAAAAATTAAGTTTGCAGGCTGATCTGGACCTGATTGAAAAAAGTTTGCAAGCGTTATTAAAATCAGAAGCTGAACTGAACGGCACCTTAAAGATTGTACTGAGTCGTGGTATAGGACAGCGTGGTTATAGCCTGCCAGACCATCCGGCAGATCTTTGGGTGTTCTATTATCCGAAAACTGTACAGGACTTCAGTTATGAGCAGATTCAGACAGGTGTATTGCAACAGGCTATTGGTCTCAATATGCCAAATCTGGTGGGGCTGAAAACCTTAAACCGTCTGGAACAGGTGTTGCTTAAACAGGAAGCGGATCAGCATGGCTGGCCGGAAGCACTGGTAACTGATGTGCAGGGTACAATTGTTGAAGGGGTGAGCAGTAATTGCTTCATTCGTATAAACAATACATGGATTACACCAGAACTTCGTTATAATGGCGTCTTCGGTGTGATGCGTGCAGAAATTTTGCAACGTATGCAGGATCAGGGCATTATCTGTCAGCAGCGTGATGTGGAAATGGATGAAATTCCCCATATCGACAGTCTGTTTTTCTGCAATGCGCTCAGTCCGATGAAAATTGCCACTCAATTTGAGCAGCGTGCTTTAAATGTAGATGCTTGTATTGAACTTTTTAACCGTCTTCGATTGAATCAGATGCCTTATTAATATGTCAGCTTCCAAGTCTAAAACCAAAAAGAAAAATAATGCCAAACGCCCTGGTTTCATGAAAGGGATAGTTTTATTTCTAATCGGGATACTCTTGGTTCTAGGGTTGATCCTGAAAGCTAGCCTATGGAAAGATTATCCTGTAGAAGGTCAAAAACAGTTACTGGCAATTAGTAACGGTGAAACCTATTCTGGATTTATTGATCGGCTGGCCAAAGAAAATTATGTCAGCTTTCCGATTATTTTAAAGCTGTATCAGCGCATCATGATTCATGACACTATGAAGGCGGGTGTTTATGAAATTCCTCAAGGTATGAGTATCCGTGCAGTGCTGGACATGATTTCCAATGCAGAAAATGCTCAGATGAACCGGATTCTGGTCATCGAAGGCACGACCTTTAAACAGCTGATTGATGCCTTAAAGAAAGATGATCTGGTGACTAAAGAAGTGGTGAATTTGCCAACCGATCAATTGCTCAAAGAACTTAATATTCCATTCAATCATCCTGAAGGTCTGTTTGCTCCGGATACCTATTTCTTTGCCAAAGGTGAAACGGATCGCAAGATCCTAACCGATCTTTATCAGCGCCAGATGAAGTCTCTGGATCAGGCTTGGGAAAAACGTGCATCAGATCTGCCATATCAGAATAAATATGAAGCGCTGATCATGGCATCGATCATTGAAAAAGAAACCAGTCTGGATAGCGAGTTACAACAGGTGTCTGGCGTATTTGTGCGCCGTTTGAAAATTGGCATGCGTCTACAGACAGATCCAACCGTGATTTATGGTATGGGGGAGAATTACAAAGGTAATATTACTCGTCAGGATCTACGCACTCCAACACCTTATAACACCTATACCATGGCTGGCTTACCACCAACACCGATTGCCTTACCAAGCAAAAAAGCTATTGAAGCAGCGATGCATCCGGACAATTCACAAAATCTTTATTTTGTTGCAACGGGTAATGGTGGGCATAAATTCAGCAGCAGTCTGCAAGACCACAATAGAGCAGTGCAAGAATATCTCTCTGTTTTACGTTCAAAAAATAAGGAATGAGCATGTTTATCAGCTTTGAAGGCACTGAGGGTGTAGGAAAAACCACACTCATTCGTCGTATCTATGATGATTTTATTGCTCAAGGTAAAGAGGTCGTGTTGACCCGCGAGCCGGGTGGCACACCAATGGCAGAACAGATTCGTTCGCTGTTATTGGCCGTAAACCACGAAGAAGCGATGTGCCATGATACAGAGTTATTGCTGATGTATGCGGCACGTGCCCAGCATCTGGCACAAGTGATTTTACCCGCTTTAAATGCTGGAAAAATTGTCTTATGTGATCGCTTCAGTGATGCCAGTTTTGCCTATCAATGTGCAGGACGTGGACTCAGTGAAAACAAGCTGAATCTGTTAAATCAAAATTTTGTGGAACGTATGCCAGATATTACGTTCTGGCTGGATGCACCGATTGAACTGGGTATGAATCGCGCTCGTGCCCGAGGTGCGCTGGATCGGTTTGAGCAAGAGAAAGTTACTTTCTTTGAGAAAGTTCGCGCTGGATATGCAACACTATGCCAGCGTCATCCAGAGCGGATTAAATGTCTGGATGCAACTCAAACACCGGATCAGGTGTTTGAACAGGCGCTGTCTTATTTAAAATAATTTTATTCTAAAGATATTTTTGGCATACTTTTCTCTAGTTATTTCAAGGAAGAATCTTCTATATTGGAATAAATCAGGAAGATAAGACATGATGAAAAGTACAAGAGAAGAAATCATCCAGTTTTTACAGCAGGAATTTCCGCAGAGCCTGGAAAAGTGTCAGATCGAAGCTGTAGTGCCTCAGGGTGCAACCATACTGTATCGAGTCAGTGAACAGGAACTGCGCCCCGGCGGCACGGTATCTGGGCCCACCATGATGACCTTGGCCGATCTGGCTTTATATATTGCCATTCTCGGTGAGATTGGACTGGTTGGTCTGGCAGTGACAACGAACTTAAATATCAATTTTCTGCGTAAGCCTTCAGGCGGGGTCGATCTGCGAGGGGAAAGTAAATTGATGAAAGTGGGGAAGGCGCTTATTGTGGGAGAAGTCTGGATTTATTCGATTGATCAGGAAGAGCCGGTTGCCCATGTGACAGCGACCTATTCGGTTCCACCACGTAAAGAACCCATACACTCCTTAAAATGCTGATTAACTCATACAAATCATATGCTTTATTTAAATAACCTGATTATTCTAAAAACTTAAAAAAATCACAGCCAAAGAAAAGGCAGATAACATTTAAAAATATGATCTGCCTTATTTATATCTTTAAGCATTCACCAAAGGAGTTTCTACTTCAAAACTTGGTGGAATTAGTACAGTTTTACGTAGTTCAGGCAGCAATTCTGGATAATCTAGGGTGAAATGCAGGCCACGGGATTCTTTACGTTGCATGGCACAACGCACAATCATCTCTGAAACGAGTACCAGATTACGCAGCTCGATCAGATTCTTACTGACCTGATAATCCTGATAGTACTCATTAATTTCTTTCTTCAACATCTCAATCCGGTGTAGAGCACGTTCCAGACGTTTAGTGGTACGCACAATACCCACATAGTTCCACATGGTCTGACGCAGCTCGTCCCAGTTTTGCAGAATAACCACATCTTCATCAGGGTTAGTGACCTGAGAATCATCCCATTCTGGTATCTCAGGGACAGTTTGATCTGCTTTGAAATTCTCTTGAATATGTTTGGCAGCACTCATGCCATATACAAAACATTCTAAAAGTGAGTTACTGGCCATACGGTTAGCGCCATGTAAGCCAGTATAAGAAGTTTCACCAATGGCATAGAGCCCGGCAATATCGGTCTGACTGTTTTCATCTACGACCACACCGCCACAGGTATAATGCGCAGCAGGAACCACAGGAATCATTTCCTTGGTGATGTCGATGCCAAGCTCTAGCAGACGTGCATACAGGGTCGGGAAATGTTCCTTGATGAAGCCTTCATCTTTATGGGTAATGTCCAGCCAGACATGACGAATGCCCAGACGTTTAATCTCATAGTCAATTGCACGCGCCACAATATCACGTGGTGCCAGTTCTGCTCGCTCATCAAAGCGCAGCATAAAGCGCTCACCATCAGGAAGGCGTAAATAGGCGCCTTCACCACGCATAGCTTCTGTAATCAGGAATGAACGGGCTTGTGGATGATATAAACAGGTCGGATGGAACTGGTTGAATTCCATATTGGCAACCCGGCAACCGGCACGATAAGCCATCGCAATCCCATCACCGGTCGCGATATCAGGGTTCGAGGTATAAAGATAAGCTTTCATAGCACCGCCACAAGCCAGAGCAGTAGATGGTGCTAAGAAAGTGTGGACTTGTGCACTTGCTTCATTGAGTGCATATAAACCTAAAGCGCGATTTTCACCATCTAAGCCCAGTTTTTGTGAGCAGATCAGGTCGATCGCAATGTAATTTTCAAAGATGGTAATATTTTCTTTTTCCTGAGCGCGCTGTACCAACGTGGTAGAAATGGCACGCCCAGTCGCATCAGCTGCGTGAATGATTCGGCGCTGTGAATGGCCGCCTTCACGGGTCAAATGTAATTGTTCCTGCTCATCCAAGGTAAATTGGACGCCGTGTTTCAGCAGAAAATCCACCGAAGGCTTACCACCTTCAACTGTCTGCTTCACCGCATCCATTTCACACAGATGTACACCTGCAATCATGGTGTCATCAATATGCTGTTCAATCGAGTCTGTCTCATCCAGTACGGCTGCAACGCCGCCTTGTGCATAATAGGTACTGGCATCGGTCAGGGTGGATTTGGCAAGAACTGCAATATTAAAATGTTCAGGCAAAGAAAGTGCTAGACTAAGACCGGCACCACCACTGCCCACAATGATCACGTCAAAATGATGGGTAAGGGGAAAATTAGACATGTCCATCAGCTAATTGAAAAAAGTCCGTTAATCAGAGCGCTTTTTTGTACAAAAGGCAAGCGTTTAAGTGCTCATTTATTGATGAAAAAAATTAATAAAAGCTTTAACTTAATGCTTTAGAAAAATTAAAGGTTGCCAACATTCAAGCTTTCGAACATATTGTTACTTAAAATATATGAAGTTTGTGATAAAACCTATTTACATAAATTTATCAACAATTTGGGTGAATAATTTATATGAAAATTCTGGATTTAAAAAAAGGATTATTTGCAGCGACTGTTACCATGAGTGCTGCTCAGTTACAGGCAGTAACACCCGTCGATTTTTCTAACCTGGTTGATCAGGTCAGTCCGGCAGTTGTCAGTGTGAGTGTTGTCAAGAAAATGAGCGAAGAAGAGCTCTTGCAACAACAGGTTCCTGAAATTTTACGCCGTTTCTTTGGTAATCAGGTGATTATTCCGCAGCCACGTGTACCGCAGGAAAAAACCGGATATGGGAGTGCCTTCTTCATTAGTAAGGATGGCTATCTGCTGACCAACCACCACGTAGTTGAAGATGCGTCTAAAGTGACAATTACCTTGAATGATCGTCGGGAAATTGATGCGACAGTCGTGGGAAGCGACGAGCGTACCGACGTCGCTTTGTTGAAAGTCAATGGTTCAGGTTTCCCGGAACTGCGTACTGGTGATGTCGATAAATTACGTGTAGGTGAACCCGTATTAGCAATCGGTTCACCTTTTGGTTTTGACTACTCCGCTTCTGCCGGGATTGTCAGTGCCAAGATGCGTAATATGATGGGCGAAACCGCAGTCCCATTTATTCAGACTGATGTGGCCCTGAATCCAGGTAACTCGGGTGGACCGCTATTTAACCAGCGCGGTGAAGTGGTTGGGGTGAACTCACGAATCTTCAGTGGTACTGGCGGTTATATGGGCCTGTCATTTTCGATTCCCATTGATGTCGCTATGGAAGTAGCTGACCAGCTGAAACGTGATGGTAAAGTGACCCGTTCTTATCTGGGTGTAAGCCTGCAAGATATCGACCGTACTTTGGCTGAATCTTATAAATTATCTAAGCCAGAAGGTTCTTTAATTACCCAGGTGGCACCAAACTCGCCAGCGGCTAAAGCGGGTCTGCAAGCCGGTGATGTGATTTTAAAATACAATGGTACTGATATTTCACGCACTAGTCAGTTGCTGAACTATTTGAACCGTTCTGCACCTAAACAGCAGATCCAGTTAGAAGTATTACGTGATGATAAACGCCGTAATATCAATGCAACACTCACGACTGCGCCAGATGAAACGCCAGCCAAAGCAGGAAACCAGGCTCAGCCAAATAAAGGTCCGGTATTAGGCGTTACTATTCGGGAATTAAGCCCGGCTGAAAAAGAGCGTTTAGAGATTAAGGGTGGTGTAGTGATTCAGGACGTCCGTAGAGACGGGATCGCAGCTCAGGCACGGATTATGCCAAATGATGTCGTGACTCAAATCAATGGTAAAGCAATCTTGAACAGTAACCAGTTTGTGGAAGCTGTGGCAGATCTAAAAAAAGGTAGTGTTGCCCGTGTCGGTCTGATTCGTCAGGGTCAACGTGCCATTGTCGGGATGCGCATTTCATAAAATAAATGAATCTTCAATAATAAAAGACCGCTTGTATAGGCGGTTTTTTATTTTTCGCAATTTACCCGAGGCATAATTTCTGTAGACTCTGTATATAGAAAAAATTGCGATAAAGGATTAGAGAAAAGTGACCGGTATTTTTGACCAAGTTTTAAAGGTACAACCTGAACATATTGATCGTCTAGGACATGTGAATAACGTAGTTTATGTGCAGTGGATGCAGGATGTGGCCTCGGCGCATATCGAGCAATTAGGACTCGGTTTAAATGAGTATCTGCAACTTAAACATGCCATGGTTGCAGTTGAACATCATGTCCAGTATCGCAAGGCGGCATTTGAAGGGGATGAGCTGATTCTACGAACTTGGTTAAGTGATCTAAATGCCTTGTATTCATTCAGACAGTATGTATTTTATCGTCCGCAGGATCAGAATATCCTATTTACCGGTAGCACGCAGTGGGCCTGTATCGAAATTGCGTCGGGTCGACCGAAGCGTATGTCGCCAAGTTTTACCCAAGCTTATCAGCCCCTCTCAGACAGTATTAACCCTTATGATTTTTCTACTTTATATTTGAGTGAAGAAGCAAAGGTGATAAGAGAAGAATCAATCTAATAAGGTGATGATATCGAGATTGAATAGAAGTTAGCTACCAAATAGGAAGCAGCCCATTTAACAATCTGTTTTCTTGGAAAAAAGCTGAGGAAAAGAAAATAAAACATAAAGCGGTTACGTATTTAAGATAAGCGAGAGAGAAGAAAGATAATTCTTTTTCTGTATCTCCATTCTGCTATAATCCTCGGCAATTTCTATTCGGCTTTTGTTATGCAATGACTTTTTAAATTGCATGACGCGTTTTTTTCTCAAGGTAGCCCATGGCGCAAGCTAAAAAATCTGTTGATATTAAAAACATTCGTAACTTCTCGATTATTGCGCATATTGACCACGGTAAATCGACTCTGGCAGATCGTTTTATTCAAACTTGTGGTGGTTTGCAGGATCGTGAAATGCAGGCTCAAGTTCTTGATTCTATGGAACTTGAACGCGAACGTGGGATTACCATCAAAGCGGCTTCGGTCACCTTGTACTATACCCATCCAAATGGCCAAGAGTATCAGTTAAACTTCATTGATACCCCGGGACACGTGGATTTCTCTTATGAAGTTTCACGTTCTTTGGCGGCCTGTGAAGGTGCATTACTGGTGGTAGATGCAGCACAAGGTGTAGAAGCGCAGTCTGTTGCAAACTGCTATACCGCCATTGAGCAGGGTCTGGAAGTTTTACCAGTACTGAACAAGATTGACTTGCCACAAGCTGAACCCGAACGTGTAATTCAGGAAATTGAAGATATTATCGGGATTGAAGCGACTGAAGCACCGACCTGTTCAGCAAAAACTGGCCTAGGTATTGAAGGTGTGCTTGAAACGCTGGTGAATGTCATTCCTGCACCAACAGGTGAACGTGATGCACCGCTGCAAGCGTTGATTATTGACTCATGGTTCGATAACTACCTGGGCGTAGTATCTCTGGTTCGTGTGAAACAGGGTCGTGTTCGCAAGGGCGACAAGATGCTGGTGAAATCGACTGGTCAGACACATATCATCACTTCAGTCGGTATTTTCAATCCGAAGCATACTGAAACCGATATCCTTGAAGCGGGTGAAGTTGGTTTCGTGATTGCCGGTATTAAAGACATTTTTGGCGCACCAGTGGGTGATACCATTACACTGGCAACTACTCCAGAAGTTCCAACATTACCTGGTTTCAAAAAAGTAAAACCACAGGTATATGCGGGCCTGTTCCCAATCGATTCCAGTGATTTTGAACCTTTCCGTGAAGCATTGCATAAACTGCAAATCAATGACTCTGCGCTGTTCTTTGAACCAGAAAGTTCTGATGCTCTAGGCTTCGGTTTCCGCTGTGGTTTCTTAGGTATGCTGCACATGGAGATCGTACAGGAGCGTCTAGAACGTGAATACGATCTGGATTTGATCTCTTCAGCACCAACGGTAATTTATGAAGCAGTGATGAAAAATGGCAATACCATTTACATCGACAGCCCATCAAAAATGCCAGATGGTTCAACTGTTGAAGACCTGCGTGAACCAATTGCAGAATGTCATATCCTCGTGCCACAGGAATACCTGGGTAATGTCATGACCCTATGTATTGAGCGCCGTGGCGTACAAAAAGACATGAAGTTCATGGCGAACCAGGTATCTGTTACTTTTGAAATTCCAATGGCCGAAGTGGTGATGGATTTCTTTGATAAATTGAAATCTTGTTCACGTGGTTTTGCGTCACTGGATTACAACTTTGTGCGTTTTGAAAGTTCATCACTGGTGAAAGTGGATGTCCTGATCAATGGTGAAAAAGTCGATGCTTTAGCAATGATTTGCCACCGTCAGGATGCACGTCATCGTGGGATCGCACTGGTTGAAAAAATGAAAGATCTGATTCCTCGTCAGATGTTTGATGTGGCAATTCAGGCGGCCATTGGTGCGCAAATTATTGCCCGTTCTACCGTAAAAGCAATGCGTAAAAACGTATTGGCAAAATGTTATGGTGGTGACGTATCACGTAAGAAGAAACTTCTTGCAAAACAGAAAGAAGGTAAGAAACGTATGAAACAGGTGGGTAGTGTTGAAATTCCACAAGAAGCGTTCTTAGCTGTACTGAAAGTCGAACGCTAATACTATAAGGATAATAAGCCCATGGATTTTGATTTTAATTTGATTCTTGTTCCTGCGACCTTATTTTTCGTCGCGGTCTGGTTGCTGGATAAATTTGTTCTGAAACAACGACAGACCAAAGGCAAGGGCAATGAAAACTTCATTATTACTTGGGCTTATGATTTCTGGCCGGTTTTGGCCGTCGTTTTAGTATTGCGTTCTTTCCTGTACGAACCTTTCAATATTCCATCAGATTCTATGGTTCCAACACTGGAAACCGGTGATTTTATCCTGGTCAATAAGTTTGACTATGGCGTGAAATTACCGATTGTAAATACAAAAATTCTGGATACAGGTAGCCCGGAACGTGGTGATGTCGTGGTCTTCCGCTATCCGCCACAACCAACGATTAGCTATATTAAGCGTGTAATTGGTTTGCCAGGTGATCATATTGTTTATGATCATGGCCAGTTAACTATTAATGGTAAGAAGGTAGCAAAAGTTCCAGTAGAATTCAGTCGTGAAAAAGATCGCCTGGACACGCCAAATTCGATTTATCATAAAGAAACCATTGGCGAACATACCTTCACTATGCGTGAGCTGGAAGGAGTCAATGTAGCTCGTCAGGCTCCATTCCTTAACTATATAGAAAATGGTAAGTTTTCAACTGAAAATGGTTTATATTGGGAAGTGAAAGTTCCAGAAGGTCATTACTTTGCGATGGGGGATAATCGCGATCAAAGTGCTGACAGTCGTTTCTGGGGCTTTGTTCCGGAAGAAAACTTAACAGGTCGCGCATTCTATATCTGGATGCATAAAGAACCTGGCTTTAAACTGCCATCGTTTAGTCGAAACGGAATAATCGATTAATTATTTCAGTCAGGAAAATAAAAAATGAAACATCAACAAGGTGCTTCGTATATTGGAATTTTATTTGCAATCGTGGGGTTTGCTTTTCTTGCCAAAGTGGCGATTGCAGTGTGGGGGCCATACTTTGATGATCGTATGGTGGACAATCAGATTGAGGAACTTTTAAAGAGTTCTCCGGCAAATATTGCGCCAGAAAAATTTCGTCAACAGATGGGTCAGCGTTTAGAAATGAACAATATTCGCGATCTGAAATTTGATGAAATTGCCAAAGTAACCAACACTGATGGTTTACAGGTGCACAAGAATTATGAAATTCGCAAGAATTTTATATTGAATATCGATTTAGTGATGAAGTTTGAGAAAGATTTTGATCAAAGCACAGTCAAAACTAAATGATGAGCGTCTTGCCAAACGGATCGGCTATCAGTTTAAACAAGCTGATCTGTTAAAACTGGCATTGACCCATCGTTCAGTCAGTCATAAACACAACTATGAACGCCTAGAATTTCTAGGCGATTCTCTTTTAGGAATGATCATAGCCAATTATCTCTTTACTGCTTACCCGCAGGAAAATGAGGGCCGTCTGACGCGTATGCGTGCGACTCTTGTCCGACAGGAAGCGCTAGGGAAAATTGCCAATGATCTAAAATTGAGTCAGAACCTGATTCTCAGTACGGGTGAGCTGAAATCGGGTGGTCATCATCGTGAGTCTATACTTGCGGATACGGTCGAAGCCATCATTGGTGCGATCTATGTGGATTGCGGTGATCTCACTGTATTACAGGCAATTGTGCTAAAATGGTACGAGCCGTATTTAGACAATATAGAGCCAACTGACCAGCTGAAAGACCCTAAATCACGCCTACAGGAATATTTACAAGCACGTAAAAAACCTCTCCCAGTTTACGAGGTTGTAGATATTCAGGGTGATGCCCCGAACCAGCATTTCAAAGTGGAATGCCAGGTAGAAGGCTTGCCGGTCATGGCCGGTGAAGGTTCAAGCCGACGATTCGCTGAACAGGCGGTTGCGGCAGATATTTTAAAACATTTGGAGCATAAGTCTTAATGACTACTCATTCCGATCACATTGATGCTGATCACGAGTCGCAAAGCGACAGCAATGACTTGATTAGTCAATTTTTCAGTGCACAGGGTACTGAAATTCCTTCTGATTATCGTAGCGGTTTCGTGGCGATTGTCGGACGTCCAAACGTGGGTAAATCAACCTTGATGAACCACTTACTGGGCCAGAAACTTTCAATTACTTCACGTAAACCACAAACCACACGTCATAAAATCGTAGGGATTGATTCACGTGAAAAGTCTCAGGCGGTATTTGTTGATACACCGGGGATGCATAAAAAAGAAGTGCGTGCCATCAATAAAATGATGAACCGAGCTGCGCACTCTGCATTGCGTGACGTGAACTTGGTGCTGTTTGTAGTTGATGCACAAAAATGGACCCAGAACGATGAGCTTGTTCTGGAGAAATTAAAAAATGCGGATATGCCAGTCATTCTGGTGATCAACAAGCTGGACACGTTCGAGAACAAGAATGAGGCCTTACCGCTGATTCGTGAACGTGCCAAACTGATGAACTTTGCTGAAATCGTACCGGTGTCTGCACTTCGTGGTGCCAACCTCGAACACTTACGCGATACGATTGCCAAGTATCTGCCATTCCAGCCGCCGCTATATTCACTGGATCAGCTTACCGATCGTTCAGAGCGTTTCCTGGCCTCTGAAATTATCCGTGAAAAAATCATGCGTCAGTTAGGTGAAGAACTGCCATACGATTTAACTGTTCAGATCGAATCTTTCAAAACTGAAGAGCCGACCCTGAACGAAAAAACAGGTCGTATGAAGCCGGCATGTACTTATATTGATGCCACCATTTTCGTTGATCGTGCTGGCCAAAAAGCCATTGTGATTGGTGAAAAAGGCTCCAAGCTGAAAAAAATCGGTATGGATGCTCGTGTCGACATGGAAAAAATGTTCGAGCAGAAAATCATGCTAACGCTTTGGGTGAAAGTCAAAGGCGGCTGGTCTGATGATGAGCGGGCATTGAAAAGTCTAGGTTATAGCGACATTTAAATTGGATAGGAACGGATCATGATGAAATTTCTGGCAGTTGTTGCATGTGTTTTATTCTTGCAAGGCTGTATTCATAAAGTAGTGACCGTTCCTGCCAAAGTTGCCTATAAAACCACAAAGTACGCGGTCAAAGGGACCGTGGCTGTTGTGGGTGCCGCCATTCCTGATGGGGATAACGAAGAAGACGAGAAAAAATCAAAAAAGAATAAAGATTAAAGAAGCAGCCTATGCGTAATGAAGTGCTGCATGGATACCTGATTCATCATCGTAAATATCGCGATCGCAGTCATATTGTGCATTTATTTACCCAGGAATATGGCCGTATCGACGGGATACTGAGACAAAATCCTCCACCCCAATATCAACCCATCAGCTTGTTAGCTTCAGGCAAATCTGAACTGAAAAACTTCACCAAATTAGAAATTGTTAATCAGCCGATCTTTTTTTTCGGTGATGCCTTCTTTTCTGGCTTTTATCTGAATGAAATCCTGTTGCGTTTATGTCCGCTTGAAGTGCAAATGCCGCTGACCTTTGCCAAATATGGCGAAACGTTGAATGCCTTGCAAAAACTCTCCGATCAGGAAAATCCCAATACTTATTTAAAACAGGTTCTGCGTCAGTTTGAACATATCTTATTAGAAGAACTGGGCTATGAACTGGATTTTTCAGTCGATGCTAATCAGGCACAAATCAATCCCGTGCAACATTACTATTTTCAGTTGAATGAAGGTTTTATGCCTTCGGCTAAAGCCTTACGTTCAACCATGTCGGGCCAGCAGATTTTAACAATGCAGCACTATGAAAATGGTAGGGATTTTAATCCAGAACAGTTACAATTACTGACGAAGCTATATCGACAGGTGATCACTGCTTTGCTCGGTGACCGACCACTGAAAAGTCGACAATTGTGGATCCAAAATTCTCAATCTCAATCGTAGTTAGGAAAATAGTATGGCTGCATTACTTGGTGTCAATATTGACCATGTCGCAACTTTAAGACAAGCACGTGGTACGACGTACCCAGACCCAGTCAATGCTGCATTGATCTGTGAGCAGGCCGGTGCAGAGGGAATTACCCTGCATTTGCGCGAAGACCGTCGACATATTCAGGATGAAGATGTACGTCGTATGCGTCCGGTATTAACTACCCATATGAACCTGGAAATGGCCGTAACTGATGAAATGGTGGCGATTGCTAAAGAAATCCAGCCGCAGCATGTCTGCTTTGTACCAGAAAAGCGTCAGGAAGTGACGACTGAAGGTGGTCTGGATGTCGTTGGTCATTTTGAAGATGTGAAAAAAGCCACCCAGGAACTGTCTGCGATTGGCTGTGACGTGTCGCTATTTATTGATGCAGACATTGCCCAGATTGATGCGGCAGTCGCTTGTGGCGCACCTACAATTGAGCTTCATACAGGTGCTTATGCCGATGCTGACACGCCAGAAGCACAGCAAGTTGAGCTGGATCGCATTATCAAAGGGGCAGAGTATGCGTCTTCTAAAGGTCTGGTGGTCAATGCAGGTCACGGTCTGAACCTGGATAATGTCACTCCAATTGCTGCGATTCCTCAAATTCATGAATTAAATATTGGTCACTCGATTATTGCAGATGCAGTTTTTGTTGGACTGGCGCAAGCTGTACAACAAATGAAGGCTGCAATTAAAGCTGCGCGTTAAGATTGCAAAAGATATATGTCAAATATTGATTATGATGAACTGATGAAGCCTGTCATTGGCTTCTTAGGTTGTGAAACACCAAAAGCCTGGCTCGATGAGGCATTACAGAATCTGGAAATTCTGATGCAGGATCATGCCAACTGTGAGAAGAAAGCAGCCAGTACAGCAATGAACCTGATGTTCCGCTATAGCTTCTTTGTAGATTTACAGGTGAAACTGGCGCAACTGGTACGGGAAGAAATGCTGCACTATGAGCAGGTGCTGGAATTCATGAATAAGCGTGGCCAGCAATGGATTGGACTCAGTGCAGGACGTTATGCAGGTGGCTTACGCAAAGAAATCCGTACCTATGAGCCAGAGGCGCTGATTGATGTGCTGGTGATTGGTGCTTTTGTAGAAGCACGTTCTTGTGAGCGATTCTATGCGCTTGCGCCGCTGGTGGATGATGAGCTAGGACGTTACTACCGTTATTTGCTTAAATCTGAATCTCGCCATTTTGAGGACTACTTGGCCTTAGCTTTAGATGTGGCTAAAACTGCAAAACTGAAAAATCCACAAGAAGATATTCAAAGCCGAATTGAGCATATCCGTGAAGTAGAAAAGAATCTGATTCTTAGTCCAGATGAAATGTTCCGTTTCCACAGTGGTGTGCCTGCAAAAGCAGCTTAAAAAGCTACTCAATTAAGACATCAAAAAAGATCCTCCAAATCGGGGGATTTTTTTATAAATATAAGATTCGCTACCTAGCTTATTTATCTATTGAAAGGATTTAAAATAGCCTAAGCATTTTATAATTTGATTAGAAGGAAAAACTTGAAGTGCAAGATAGCAAAAGCTGTCGTCAATTTTAGAATAACGGCTTATAACAGCACATTTGATTAAACGAGAATATAAGCCAATCTAACTAGGTAAATAAAAGGGCAGAGTAAGAATATATAAGAGAAAAGAAGAATCGAATCATTTTATAAATGAAATTTCAGGCAATAAAAAAGCCCAAGTCTTAAATGCTTGGGCTTTCTTGAATTTGGCTCTCCCACCTGGGCTCGAACCAGGGACCTGCGGATTAACAGTCCGTCGCTCTACCGACTGAGCTATGGGAGAATCTGAATGCGATTATAGAGAGATTTTGCAAAGGGTCAAGCAAAAACTGTCATATTTATTACAAATTGTACTTATCTGATTTTAATTTAAACGATTGCATTAAATTCTTAAAAAATGCTTGTCAGAACAAATTTCACTTGCTAGATTGAAAACATAAAGTCGTTTGACCAAATGGTCAAACAGTGTGGATTTAAACCTACTTGCCAGCACAAAAATGGCTAAACCGGAGAAAGCGAATGAATACGCTCACTATCCCTCAAATCTTCTCTCAACTGTCTTTTTATCAAGATCATTATCTCGATATTATTCAAGATTCAGCTCAATACTTTACCCCTGTGGCTGGTGCAGAAATCCGTTTATGGCCCTTAGCGACCAAACAATTGTATCTGGGTGACTTGCTGCAATTATGGTTTGCAGAAAAGTGGCTGGTCGAACAAGAACGCCAATTTAGCTTTGAGATCTTTCTGAACACGCCTGAAACTCGGCAAAAAGAACTTTATATTTATGCGCTTACTGGCAATCTTCTGACTGGGTCGAACCAGTCTAAAGTGTGGCAGGCTTCTGCTAAAGAAACTCAGGTGCTGAGTGTATCGAATGTTTCTAAGCATTATTTTGAATATCGGGCTTTGACTCAGCCGAAGCTGGTAAAAGCACCGCAAGGGAAATGGGGCGTACTTTAAGCCTTAAACACGTTAATGGTCGGAATTGCGAAAAATCATACAGGTTGCTGTGGCATGGGCATAAATACGACCTTCGTCATCCAGAATTTGACCTTCGGAAATACCTAGGTTTTTACTGAGATTAATTGATTTTCCGATCGCTTTTAGTTCTTGGTTGTGAGGAATTGGACGGCACATTTTTACATTCAGATTAATTGTGCCATAACCGACACCGGCTTCAAGTAAAGTATGAATCGCGCAGCCTGTTACCGTATCTAAAACAGTTGCAGCAAAACCGCCATGTACACCTCCCATAGGATTCAGATGGCGTTCATCAGCTTTTACAAAAAAGGTCACATGTCCCGGTTCGACTTCGCCAGCAGACATGGGAATGGTGGTTGCCATAGAAGGCATAGACAGATTGCCCTTAAGCATCTCTTGCATAATCTGCAAACCTGAAAGATTCTTGAGATCCATAGCTTGTCCTTATTATTTTAAATACTGGATTTGAATGACAAGTTTAGGCAGATGGTGCTTCGATCAGCAATAAAAAATTGTATGAGGAAATGTACAAAGCCTTTTACTTATAATGAATCCGGTAAAATGATTAAAAATAATAATACCGAGGAAGAATAGTCATTAAAGCGAGATGTTTATGCGGTGCGACTCGATTTGAAGTGCAGCTTAGAAATCATGAAGTGGCTGCCTGTCATTGTTCCATGTGCCGCCGCCAGACAAGTGGGCCTCTCATGTCGATTGATATAGAAAATATTCACTTTATTGATCAGCAGCATTTATCTGTTGCAAGTACTTCTGAATGGGCAGAGCGTGGTTTTTGCAATGCCTGTGGTACTTTTATTTTCTGGCGGACCAAAGATCATTCCTTTGCCAATATTAATGTATTTACTTTGGAGCAACTGCCAGAAGATCTGGATTTCAATTTAGAAATTTATATAGATCATCAGCCAGCATTTTATTCATTTAACAATCAAACCAAAAAAATGACAGAAGCTGAGGTAATTGCTATGTTCCAGCAACCTGATTCTTGAAATGAATATCATTAGATAAAGGAAGAGCAAGTCTGGTGATTTTATCTGATGAAAATAATCTTTTTAAAATTAAGAACACTATATAAGTGCATATATATCATTAAATAAAAATACTGATTAGCAGGTTCGTATTTCAAATAGCATCCTGCTTTTCATGTCATGATCATTCTTTCTTTTGATTAAATTGTTAAATTGGAACGAAAAAAACTCATAGTTTCTGAGCTCAATAAATTATTATTTTCTATAAGCGAACTAAAGATAGAAACTAAACTTTTCTATAAAAATCAATAAATATAAAGATTTATGGCACAAGGATTGTATGTGATTTCCACTGTATATCTCAGTTTTAAATAATTCAGTTTAAAAATAAAACCCGAGAAAAGAATTAAGAATAGAGTGATTTTGCAATGAAACAGTTTTTGCATCTTTGGGTACCGATTTTTTTGAGTAATAGCATCATAATGTTGGTCGGAATATTTGACATGATTTTCCTGTCTCATTACTCACCGCAACATGTGGCTGCTATGGCTGTGTGTTTATCTATTTATTCTTTATTATTTGTTTCGGGGACGGGGATTTTGCAGGGTATGATGCAGGAACTTGCTGAAGCATATGGGCGACGTGCTTTTGATAATATTCAAAAAATTCTGAAACAGAGCATCCTTATTGTCATCGTCCTGTCTGTATTTGCAGGATGGCTATTAACTCATGCAGATCTTTTGCTACATCTGTTAAAAGCAGATAGTGCATTACAGGCTTTGATTCAACCTTGTTTATGGTTACTGGCTTGGACGCTTCCAGCACATTTGTTAGTACGTATTTTATATATTTTAACGCAAGCCTGTGGTGAGGCGAAGCGTGTGTTCTATGCCAATATTTTTTATCTGATATTCAAAGTGAGTTTGGCCTATTGCCTGATTTTTGGGATTCAGGGTTATGTACCTGCCTATGGGGTTAAGGGAGCTTTCATTGCTCATCTGACTGTTCAATGGGCACTATTAGTGGTGTATTACCTGATATTTCTAGAAAAGCAGTTGCGTGTGCACTGGTCCGGACAATTCTTCCATTTTAAGACTTTGCTAAAAATCTTAAGAATCGGCTTACCCTCAGCAATTGTCGTATTTATTGATGTCTTTACAATTAGTGCGATTGCATTATTGATCTTGCCTTTGGGGGAGATAATGGTGAATGCGCATCAAGTAGCGATGGGTTTGGCTGGCCTGCTGTTTATGGTGCCATTTTCGATGAGCTCTGCTTTTAGCATTCTGGTCTCTACCAGGATTGGTGCAAATCAAGTGCAATCTGCCTGGGATTTAACTTTTAAAGCGTTACGTGTGGTGGTCGCAAGCGCAGTTGTTTTGGCGATCTTGATCGCAATTTTTCAAAAACCGATTGTGACGCTATTTAGTGATAATAAGGATGTGCTTGCGGTGAGTCTGGCATTGATGTTCTTATTGTGCTGGATGCATATTTTTGATGCGATTCTGGTGATTAGCGTCAATATGCTGCGCTGCTGGAAAGTGGTGATCTTCCCCATGTTTATTTTTAGTGGAGTACTTTTATTAGGCGGATTGGGCGGAGGCTGGTATTTGGCTTATCATCCAGTGTCGCTCTTCACTCTCAATCTGGATGTTTCAGGAATAAGTGGTTTCTGGTGGATGCTGGCTATTTCCTATACCTTTGCCGCATTGATGTGTTTGCTTTGCTTGGGACTTAAATACCGTAAGCATCTACAAACTGCATAAAAAAAACCCGCGATTAACGCGGGTTTTTTTGAATCTAGTGAACTAGATTATTTTGCAGCTTTTTCAGCTTCGATCGAAGCAATCGCTTCATCAACGCCTTCGATAGAATCAGCAGCTTTTTTGATACGTGCAAGTGCATCAACTAATACTTCGTCAGCAGTTGCGTAAGAGATACGCATGAAACCGCCTAGACCGAATGCATCACCAGGAACGACTGCAACACCAGTTTCTTCCAGTAACCAAGCAGAGAATTCTGTGCAAGAGTTCAGACCTTTCGCACGGATCAATGGTTTGATGTTTGCATATGCATAGAATGCACCGTCAGCAGGTAAGCAAGAAATACCTTTAATGTCATTCAAGCCATTCACAACTAGGTCATGACGACGTTTAAACGCTTCAACCATTGGTACAAGAACGTCTTGAGGACCATTCAATGCAGCTTCTGCAGCAACTTGTGAAATAGAAGTTGGGTTAGAAGTTGATTGAGACTGGATTTTTTTCATCGCACCGATCAGTTTAGCAGGACCTGCTGCATAGCCGATACGCCAGCCTGTCATTGCATAGGCTTTAGACACACCGTTTAATACGATAGTGCGGTCGTAAAGGTCTGGGGCAACAGTTGCGATGTTGTAGAATTCATCTTCCCAACGGATTGGTTCGTACATGTCATCAGATGCGATGAATACTTCTGGGTATTTACGTAGTACTGCAGCTAAAGCTTCTAATTCAGCTTTA
Source organism: Acinetobacter sp. YH12108 (assembly GCF_013419055.1). Taxonomy (NCBI): domain Bacteria; kingdom Pseudomonadati; phylum Pseudomonadota; class Gammaproteobacteria; order Moraxellales; family Moraxellaceae; genus Acinetobacter; species Acinetobacter sp. YH12108. The sequence goes on from NZ_VPAW01000005.1 coordinate 199,286, forward strand.
GTATAGATCATGCCAGTCGGGTTAGAAGGGCTGTTTAATACCACTAAACGAGTTTTGTCAGTGATCGCAGCTTCTAATTGCTCAGGAGTAATTTTGAAACGTTGTTCTTCACCACATTTCACGATTACTGGTGTACCTTCAGCAATGATCACCATGTCTGGATAGCTCACCCAGAATGGAGCAGGGATGATCACTTCATCACCTTTGTTTAACAAAGCAAGTGCCAAGTTAAAGAAAGACTGTTTACCACCACAAGAAACCAGGATTTGGTTCGCTTGATAATCAAGGTTATTGTCACGTTTTAATTTAGCAATAATTGCTTTTTTAAGACCTGGCGTACCATCAACAGCGGTGTATTTGGTGAAACCGTTGTTAATTGCTGCAATTGCTGCATCTTTGATGTGTTGAGGGGTATCAAAATCTGGCTCACCTGCGCCCAAACCAATAACGTTGTGACCAGCAGCTTTCAGTTCAGCAGCTTTGTTTGTCACAGCAAGCGTAGGGGACGGTTTGATGGCATTCACACGATCAGAGAGACGTACGTCCACGGCAGTATTCCTTCTTATAGGGATTAAAAAATAAAAAGCACATTATCTTAGCCTAAAATGGTGCACATTGGGCAAAAGAATTTGGAAAAATATACGAAAAAAATGCTGAATCAGTGCAACCTTATCTTGAACATCGATAGATAGTTTAGATAGACAGGAACTAAGAATATGCTTTGAGGATGAGAATAATAGGGGAAATATAAACTAAAAATGGCCACTTTAAAGTGACCATTTATATGAGGAAGTGTTGTTGTTATGCACTAAAACGTGACAAATCTTCTTCAGGACGAGCAGTCAGCACTTCAATGCCATTTTTTGTTACTAAAAGAGTGTGCTCATATTGAGCTGATAATTTATGGTCTTTAGTTACTACAGTCCATTTATCACCCAGCAGTTTGGTTTGCCAAACACCGGCATTTACCATAGGTTCAATCGTAAAAGTCATACCTTCTTCAAGAACCATACCGGTATCTGGCTGACCATAGTGCAGCACCTGTGGTTCATCATGGAAAGTCGTACCGATTCCGTGGCCACAGTATTCACGAACAACGCTAAAACGTTCAGATTCAACATATTTTTGAATCGCATGACCAATATCACCAATCGTTGCACCTGGTTTCACCACAGCCATACCACGATACATGGCTTCTTGAGCGACTTTGCACAGACGGTTTGCCAGGATTGAAGTTTCACCACCCACGATGTACATCATATTGGTATCCCCATGGAAACCATCTTTGATGACAGTGACGTCAATGTTTAAAATATCGCCTTTTTTCAGGATCTTGTTTTCAGATGGGATCCCGTGACAGACCACATGGTTTACAGATGTACAGATTGTATGCTGGAAAGCAGGGCGGCCAGGCGCTGCACCATAACCTAAACATGCAGGAATGGCATTCTGCACATTTACAATATAGTCATGACAAATCGTATCCAATTCCAGTGTCGTTACGCCGGGTTTGATATGCGGTTTGATCATATCCAACACTTCTGCAGCCAGTCGTCCAGCGATACGCATCTTTTCGATATCTTCAGCGGATTTGATTAAACGACGGGGAGCTTGATAAGTAGTGTTCATGATCTCTAAAAACTTTTGGAAATTTATATGTGACTATGGTATAAATAGCCGCCCATTTTATCAAATGCTTTTTCGTGAATATATTTGCGAGGCTGATTGAATGGTGTATTAAAAATCCGCACATATATCGTCACATTACTCTGGGTGCCCGCAAGGGTGGAGAATGCGGATATATGGAGGCCTAACCCAAACTTTAAGGTAAAGAAAATGGCAGATTACAACGTAAGCATGCGCGACCTTCTACAAGCTGGCGCGCACTTTGGTCACCAAACTCGTTTCTGGAACCCAAAAATGCGTCAATACATCTTTGGCGCGCGTAACAAAATTCACATCATCAACCTTGAGCACACTGTTCCTGCGTTAAATGATGCTTTGAACTTCGCTAACCAATTGGCTAGCAAAAAGAACAAAGTTTTGTTCGTTGGTACTAAACGTGCTGCTTCTGCAATCATCCGTGAACAAGCTCAACGCGCTGGTCAACCATACGTAGATCACCGTTGGTTAGGTGGTATGTTGACGAACTGGAAAACTCTTCGCCAATCTATCAACCGTTTAAAAGACCTTCAAACTCAATCTCAAGACGGTACTTTCGCTAAACTTACTAAACGTGAAGCTTTAGAACGTAGCCGTGAGATGGAAAAACTTGAACGTGCTTTAGGCGGCGTTAAAAACATGGGTGGTTTACCTGACGCATTATTCGTAATCGACGTTGATCACGAAGCGATTGCAATTAAAGAAGCTAAAAACCTTGGTATTCCTGTAATCGGTATCGTTGATACTAACTCTAACCCAGACAACGTAGACTACGTTATTCCGGGTAACGACGATGCGATCCGTGCAGTAACACTTTATGCTTCTGCTATGGCTGATGCGATTCTTGCTGGTAAAGAATATGCTCAATCACAAGCAAATGCACAAGCTAAAGCAGAAGAAGCTCCTGCTTCTGAGGCTTAATGCGTTAGACGCTAGCTTGTCATTTTTGCGACACGTGATGGTGGCAAAGTAAGCGTTATGTATGCAGGCGGCCCATGAGAATCCTCTGGGCCGTTTCTGTTCTAAAAAGAATTCATTTTCTACCGAATTTAGGAGATAAACATGACTGCAGTTACAGCAAGCATGGTTAAAGAACTGCGTGATCGTACTGGTCTAGCAATGATGGAATGTAAAAAAGCTTTGACAGAAGCTGGTGGTGACATCGAATTAGCGATCGACAACCTTCGTAAATCTGGTCAAGCAAAAGCAGCTAAAAAAGCTGGTAACATTGCTGCTGACGGCGCGATCACAATTGCTCAAGAAGGCAACAAAGCAATCCTTCTAGAAGTAAACTGCCAAACTGACTTCGTTGCTAAAGACGAAAACTTTGCTGGTTTCTCTGCGAAAGTTGCTGCTGCTGCACTTGCTGCAAACGAAACTGATGCTGCTAAAATCGCTGAACTTAAACTTGAAGATGGCGCTACTGTAGAAGAAGCTCGTATTGCGCTAGTTCAAAAAATCGGTGAAAACATCCAAGTACGTCGTGCGAAAATTGTTGAAGGTGAAAACCTTGCTGTTTACAAACACGGTCTTCGTATCGGTGTTGTTGTATCTTACTCAGGTGATGCTGAAACTGGTAAAGGCTTGGCAATGCACATTGCTGCATTCAACCCGGTTGCTGTAAACGCTGAACAAGTGCCTGCTGACCTTATCGCGAAAGAAAAAGAAATCGCTGAAGCAAAAGCACTTGAATCTGGCAAACCAGCAAACATCGTTGAGAAAATGGTTGTAGGTTCTGTTGAGAAATACCTGAACGAAGTTGTTCTTGAGCGTCAACAATACGTAATCGACAACGACAAGAAAGTTGCTGAAGTTCTTAAAGCGACTGGTACTACTGTTGCTAACTTCGTTCGTTTCGAAGTGGGTGAAGGTATCGAGAAAAAAGCTGAGCTTTCTTTCGCTGAAGAAGTTGCTGCTGCTCAGGCTGCTGCAAAATAATTCGGTAACGAATTAGAAAAAAGCCCCGAATGGGGCTTTTTTTATGACTAAATAAAGAATGATCAAGGAGGAATTATGGCAAATAAAACCGATATGGGGATCGGGGCTGTCATTGCACTTTTGGTGGCTGCTTATTTAGGTCTGGATTTAGCAGAATCTAAACAACAGGCCAATACTTTTGTACCTTCAGCAGAAGTTGCGATTCAAGAGCAGACTCATGTTCAAAAAAGTACGCATAAGCTTTCTGATGATACCCAGCGCATAAAGCAAGCTTACCAGCAAAGACAAAGTGATCTTCAGGTTCAGGCGAGTGGTAAGGTGGTAGCGTTATTAAAAGATGATAATGAAGGTTCCCGCCATCAGAAATTTATTCTGGAGTTATCCACTGGTCAAACTGTATTGGTTGCGCACAATATTGATCTGGCACCACGCATCCAGAATATTCAAAAAGGGGATCAGGTTGTGTTTTTTGGTGAGTATGAATATAGCGAAAAAGGCGGGGTGATTCATTGGACCCATCATGATCCATCCAATAAGCACATCAGCGGTTGGTTAAAACACCAAGGAAAAACCTATCAATAAGGGAATTTTCCTTGATTTTATAAATGTAATGATATTACATACGCTTTAAGCGCACTGTATTGCCTCAGATTGACGAGATTTCCATTTAGGTAGGACTTTGCCTAAATAGGCATCCATGCACCATAACGGGCCAATGAGAAGGAATTGAAGGTCTTTGAAGAAAGAAGGCTTTTTACCTTCGACTTTATGTCCATAAAATTGCCCAATCCAGGCAAAAACAAACAGGGCCATAAAGAAGCCGATACCTACAGGTAAAACCCAGATGAACCAGGCCATCATCAGCGTTAGTACTGCCATTGCTACAGCTAGTACGATGTCTAAACGTGCATAAAACACAAAAGCCAGAACCAGGAGCAGGGCAGTCAGTAAAGCACTAAAGTGTGCCATGATGCCAATAATGGAAAAATAGATGGCAGGCACGCAGACCCAATGGATCAGTTTGTTGGTTTTGTTTTGATGACTTTCACTATATTCATCTAACCATTCGGATATTGTTTTCATTCTATCGCTCCCATCCATGAACGTACTGTTATTTTCAAAATATAAAACAGTTTGGAGGTATGGTCAAAATGAAATCGATAGCGGGTGAGTAAAAGCTCATGAAGGCTCATACCTGAATGGAATAACATCGACAGTATTAAGGATAAAAGCAATTCGAATGCTTGCTCTACATCACCAAATAAAAAAGCCACATGACTGTGGCTTTTGAGTTAAATGTAGAGCGGTCAAATCTTATGAGTTTGGCCCATCTACACGCTCAATATTGACATGTGCAGTACCAGCATTGGTAATACCAAGCTGTTTAGCAGCACCGTAAGATAAATCTAGAACACGATTGCCATGGAATGGACCACGGTCATTCACCTTCACAACCACACTCTTACCATTGTTTTTGTTAGTCACGCGGATAAAGCAGTTTAATGGCAGGCTACGGTGTGCAGCAGTCATTGCATTCATATCGAATGTTTCACCACTGGCAGTTTTACGGCCATGGAACTGACGACCATACCAAGATGCTGTACCTGTCTGACTGAATTTACGAACTGTGTTTGAAGCAACATTGTTCAGTTTCTCAATCACTGAAGGCTCTTCTGCAGGAATTGCAATTTTTGCTGCAATGGTTTGACGACGAACTTTATCGCCAGAACGCTCAGTGATTGAAAGGCTGTTCAAATTTGTGAAATTTGAATTGAAGCTTTGAGCTTCTTTATTTAATACACGCGCTGCAAGACGCGAATTGTCATGATCATTATTGAATGATGACGACTGAACCATATCTGCTTGCGATTGCGTTAGGGTAACGGTCGCGGCAATGGCCATAAAATACTTCAGAAAAGAAGAATGCATTGAATCAACTCCTAACAGCATGTTTCATTAGATTGGGCCTAAGTAGCTGATAACCCTATAAACATGCCTGATATTTAACTTATGCAACTACATTTAACGAATTGGATAATATTCATGCTGGCAACTGGCTGTCTAGTATTTAATTAAAATAGTTAAAAAAAGTACGCAAAATAAACAATGAGTGATTAAAAAATAATCAATATTGTAACAAGGCGTAAAAAATGCCTAAAATTTAGGCATTTTGTTTAATAAAAATCTTGACTTTAATAGTATGTAGTAATTTTTACTGTTATCGGCTCGTAATTTCTGTACCTAAAAGCCACAATGCAGTGGCATACATACGACTACGATTGTACGTGGTAATCACTTGAAAATTCGGATAAGTAATATAGTAAATCGGTCCGTAATTTTCTTGTAATTGAATGACATTGACCATATCAAGATCATCAATACGAACAATCGGATTCATCGGACTGATTCCTTGGGTTTTGATTACTCCATAAGGTGTTGGCTGAGTCAGATCTTTGGCGATGACAGAATCAGGATTCGAACCGCTATAACGGGCAGGGAAGGCAATTGGCTGATCACGTTGCCAGCCATTTTGAGCCAGATAGTTTGCAATTGAACCAATCGCATCTACCGCAGAATTGCGCAGATCGATATGGCCATTGCCATCATAGTCGACCCCATACTTTGGAATATTACTTGGCATAAACTGCGGATAGCCCACAGCACCTGCATAAGAACCCACGATCGAGGATGCTGACACACCATCTTTATATGACCATGCGATCAATGCCGCCAGTTCATCCTGGAAGTATTGCGCACGACGTTCATAACCAAAGCCAAGAGTTGCCAGTGCATCACGGGTCACAAATGAACCCTTGTTGCTGCCAAAACCGGTCTCTACCCCCAAAATACCCAAAATGATCGATTGTGGTACACCAAACTGCTGCTCAGCGCGATTTAGTGTTGCAGCATATTGCTGCTTGAAACGTACACCACGTTGAATCGTACCTTCAGACAGAAAATTGGTCTTATAGGCATACCAAGGCTTACTTTCACCTGGACGATTCATGATATTGATAATATTTGGAAGATTTTTTGCTCCCGTCATTGCACTGTCTACTTGCTGGGCACTTAGACCATAGGTCTGCATAGTGTTTTGCTTGAAACTGGCATAAGAGGGATGATATTGAAAATCGTTGGCCAGGCTTAAACTACTGAGTCCGAATGCACTGACAAGGATCGAAAGCTGCTTCAATTTTTTATAAAAATTCGATTTCAACATCTTGGTATGATTTCCAATTTTTTGATAGGTTTGTGGCTATGTCATTTGAATCGTGCCATGAAAAAGATCAATTCACTTTTCTCAATTTTCTGGCATTAGAGGCAATATTAAAGATAACATTCTGATGAATAGGAGTCATATAAACTCCCTTAAAAACAGGAAAGGGTTGGTTGTTTTTTCAGCATTTTGTATTTTAGTTTACAATAACTGTAACAAGCTATTTCTTAAGCCACAAAAAAGCCTGACCGAAGTCAGGCTTAATCTGCATTATTTGAATAAATATGCGGCTTTATTCAGTAAAGAATAGGGTGTCGTGATATTCTGCCATTGCCTGAAGTTCATCCTTATTTAAATTCAGGATGATTTTATCTGCTGCAATATTAATCGCTTTGATTACCGCTGAAGCACCAATATCAGCAGCCTTGCGTTTAATCATGCCTAAATCTAAGGTTTTATTAAAGTCGACCATGAAATGACGTACAGTCGCTTCACCAAACTGTTTGTACAGATTGCTGAGACTCTGCTTATCGACACTTTGGCCAGCTTTTAATTCTGCATAATGGTGTTTTAGATTGGTGACCAGATTGGCATCCAGTGATTCACCAATACGGAAATTTCCTTCCGGATCTTTAAACAGGCTGCGTTCAGAAAAAGCAATCGACTCCTTGACGACTTCATTTGGTGCTTTACTCAGTAACTGTTTCAGTAACACTGCCACAGTAGACTTGATATAGCCTGCCAGTTTTTCTGCCGTATCGCGTTTTTCGCTTGCAGGAAAACGGCGTACCAGTTCCGTGAGAATTGCATCAATAATTTCATCATTAATCATTAATGCAGTTTTATCCCGCAGTGGATAAAGCGGTTCACTCGAGTTTTTATTTTTCTGTGCAGTCTGAATTGTATTTAATAGTTCTGCAGAAGGAATAAAACCAAAAAAAGGCATTCTTAAACCTCAATGTTTTTTATTGTCGCGCTAAACGAATAGGGCGAGGCATCCATGTGGAATCCGATACACGACAAGGGTTGATATCCAATCCACCACGGCGTGTATAGGTCGCATATACCATCAGCTTTTCCGGTTTCAGATTTTGCCAGATATCGGCAAACATCTGTTCCACACATTGTTCGTGAAAACCGTTGTGCTGACGATACGAAATAATATAAGCCAAAATACTCTTATAACAAGGTTTTTTGCCCTGATAGCGTATAAATACTGTACCCCAGTCCGGTTGTCCAGTGACTGGGCAGTTACTTCTTAATAAATGTGAATAGAGTTGTACTTCGATATTTTCATCGCTGTACTGATCTAAAGACAATAAAGAAGCGTCCGGATGATTTTCCAGGCGTTCCGGAGTCAGGTCATCAATACAGATACCTTCAGGCTTGGAAATTTCTAGTTCATCAACATGGAAAAGATCCAGTGTGATTTCAGCACCGGCAGCTTTTGAGAGGTCCTTTTCTACAGTTGCAATAAAGGCCTCTTTTGAATCAAACTTGGCAAAGTTCAGGCTATTGAAATAGAGCTTTAAAGACTTTGATTCAATGAGATTTGGGGAAAATGCTGGCAGGGTAATTCGACCAATAGCCACTTGAGGTATGCCAGCAGAATTTAACCATGAAATTTCAAAAACATGCCACCAGTCTTTGCCTTGCTGAATAGCTTCAACATGGGCATATTTTTCACGGGCAGGCGCACGAGAAATCGGGAACAAAATATCGGGCTGATACTCTGTTGGGTAGTTGGTGTCTTTACCAAGGAGAGAATGTTCTACACTCATTATTCACGCATTCCTGAACCACGAGACAATAAATAGTAAGCAATACCGTAAAGCACGGCACACCAGAAAGTAATCACGACCAATGAAATGGAAACATTGACATCGCTATGACCTAAAATGCCGAAACGGAACGCATTGACCATATACACGATCGGGTTAACTAAAGAGAGATTTTGCCAGAACGGACTTAAGGCTGAAATCGCATAAAATACACCGCCTAAATAGGTCAGTGGTGTAAGTACAAAAGTCGGGATGATCGAGATATCATCAAAAGATTTGGCATAGACAGCATTAATAAAACCGCCTAGAGAGAATAATAGCGAGGTAATGAGTACTGTATATATAGTCACAAACCAGTTAGTAATATAAAGGTCTGCAAAAAACAGGCTCATGGCACTGACAATAATGGCAACAAACAGACCACGAATTACACCACCCAATACATAGCCCCATAAAATGGCATGTAAAGGTACAGGGCTCATAATTAGCTCTTCAATACTTTTCTGAAATTTTGAGCTAAAGAAGCTGGAAGAAACGTTGGCATAACTATTAGTAATCACCGCCATCATAATCAGACCAGGGACAATAAACTCCATATAACTATAGCCGCCCATTTCCCCAATACGTGAACCGACCAGATTACCGAAGATCACGAAATATAGACTCATGGTAATTGCTGGTGGCAGCAGAGTTTGTGGCCAGATCCGCATAAAACGGCGAACTTCTTTATGAACGATGGTATATAAGGCGACGCCGAGCTGATTTATATTCATTGTACAGCTCCATCCAGATTTTTCTCGACCATTTTCACAAATAGTTCTTCTAAGCGGTTTGACTTGTTACGCATACTGCGTACCTGAATGTTTTGTGATTCCAGTAACTGGAACAGATCATTCATACGGTGTGCTTTATCCAGTGTCACTTCTAGGGTCATTGGATCAACTAAATTAAATTTCACACCAATAATTTCAATATTTAATGGCTCAATAGGCGCAGCCAGATCGAAGATAAAGGATTCTTCATTAAGCTGATTCAGGAAGTTCTTCATAGTGGTATCTTCTTTGATCACACCACGGTCGATAATCGCAATCCGACGACACAACATCTCTGCTTCTTCCAGATAATGAGTCGTTAAAATAATAGAAGTACCATTACCGTTTATTTCATTAAGAAAATCCCACATGGAACGACGCAATTCGATATCTACACCGGCGGTCGGTTCATCCAGAATCAATAATTTTGGTTCATGCATCATCGCACGGGCAATCATCAAGCGGCGTTTCATACCACCTGAAAGCATACGAGCTTGAGTAGAGCGTTTTTCCCAAAGACCCAGTTTATTTAAATATTCTTCAGCACGCGCTTGGGCAATTTTTTTAGGAATACCGTAATAACCGGCTTGAGTGACCAGAATATCAAAGGTTTTTTCAAACTGGGCAAAGTTAAATTCTTGGGGCACCACACCTAGACATTGTTTGGCTTCAGAAGGGTAGGTATCCAGATTGTGGCCAAAAATCTCAACGGTTCCAGAGGTTTTTCTTGTTAATGAACTGATAATACCAATAGTAGTGGACTTGCCCGCGCCATTAGGTCCTAACAGGGCATAGAATTCACCTTCAGGTACAGTTAAGTTAATTCCTTTAAGTGCCTGAAAACCATTTCGATAGGTCTTCGACAAATCCCTTAATGTCAGCGCATCAGTCATAGAGATCTCAAATGGTGAAAAGTTGAGATATTGTGAGTGATCTTGCAGAATAAACCAAGTCATTCACATGGAATTCTCTGTTGCTGTTTTGGCACACTGTATAAAGGATAGGCATAAAAATAACGAAGTTATAGATAGTTGCTTTACCTTATGCGAATTTTTGTTATGATGTGCGCATTCCAAAAAGCTGCGGCCATAGCTCAACTGGATAGAGTACAGGTCTCCGAAGCCTGTGGCGTGGGTTCGAGTCCCGCTGGCCGCACCATCATTTTATAAGTTCACTTTCCTCATTAGATTAAAAAATCAATTTCAGATCTATAAAATAAATTATGGATTCTCTTCCTCTTCATCCTGATGTTTTTGACGTATTTGATCTCTTTTCACCTGAGGGTCTTGATCCACGCCTAACTGACCGCGTTGAATCTCTCGATCCTGTTTCTCTTGCGGATCTAATTCTTCTTCTGGAAACTCTTCATTCAGTTCTTCATTTGGTTTAGCCATCGGGAATTACCTCTTGGAAATATAAGTAATAATGTCTGTAGAAGATGCTCTTGGACCTCTTATTCTATAAAAGTAGGTAAATTACATTGTTGTATTTATAGTTTGTTTAATCTCATAAATTGTTGTTCCTATAAATACCCGAATCCTGCTTAAGCCGATGACTTCATAATTTGAATTGTTGGCTTATTTTTATGGATCAGTTGATATGCACACAAGGACGCGTAAATCCCTCCTAGAAATCCATGAACACTACGTGCTTTGCT
>NZ_VPAW01000052.1:0-3168 GCF_013419055.1 Acinetobacter sp. YH12108
CGTTTAGAAAAACCTTCACGTAACAATGTGGAAATCTGATATCTTTCTTCTTGAGTAAGATGAGTATAGTTCATGATGCAACTTTGACTTTGGTCGGTCGGAAGCAAAATGCTAGCTCATCTTGCTTCCTTCCAATAATTTAATCTCTGTTGCACTTCATTTTAGAATCCAAGTCTTTAAATTTATCAAGGAATAAAGTGAATCTATTTTTTCAACTGAAATTTTTACCTAATTAGTTCCATAATCCATTCAAAATATTTTATTACATCTTTTAGATTAAGGTGAGATTATAGATTAAAAAATAATCACAAAATCATTTCACATATCCTTAAATAAAAAGATAAACGCATCACATAATTAAAAAGTACAAGTTAAAAATTAAGATATAAAGTAAAACATTAAATTTTATATGGTTTTTATTTCAATTGTAATTTACTCCCCCATTTTTATAATGAATTTGAATGAAAAAGATAATATTCGAACTTCATCAAATACAACTAACGCATCAACTATTTTTATAACAGGGAAATAATTATGGCTAAGGTAACCTAAGATACACTTACAGACATTGATGGTTTCGTTGCTGCAGCATTAGCTGATGGTGAAAGCGGCTTGGCTTTAGCAACTCAAGGTGGTGGCAATATCGATCTTGAACTTGCAGCAGCCGGCAATACAGAAGTGGTTCGCGCAAAACGCCGTGTAGCGAATTCATTAAATCTGAATGACTCGATTGAAGATATTCTGATTACGCTGGGCAAGCAATATCATCTCATTCGCCCACTCGAAAAGAATAACAATGTATTCCTGTATCTTGTACTGGATCGTTCTAAAGCAAACCTGGCTATGGCTCGTCATGAGCTTAAATCTTTTGAACAAGGTTTAGACTTTAGCTAATACACAGTTTTCCCCTTTATTTCATGCAATAAAGGGGATCCTTATGCGCTTCACCCAATAAAATATAAACTTTAATCGAGACTTAAAATGCATAGGCATTATATTCATATTGGAATAGCAGGTTTAAGTATTCACGATGCAGATGAACTAAAAAAAACTTTACAACACATCATTCCTGACCATTTTATCCTGCAATGGAACACTGCTTCCGATCCTCATCTCGATTGCCTGTTGGTGTATGAATACTTTCTTGAAACAGAGGGTATTCAACGTGTTCTCAAAAACCAAAAATGCCCTTATTTATGCATTTCTAAAAATACTCAATACTCGAACCAGATTATAAATAATACGCTCGCTTTACCCCTGCAAAATACACAAAATCTCAAGCACTGGTTTGAGCAAAATATTCTTAATTCAGAAATCACCTCTGAAATAGAAGAACCTATATTTTCAGCCCCCGTTCAGAGCCAGGAATCTTCTAACCATCCTTACACCATTAACTTTTTTAAAGAGATGCTGCATCCTGAAAAAGGTAAATTACATCTCTATGATCAGCATGGCACCATTGCCATTATTGACTCAGCAAAAAACCTGGCCTGGTTAAACAAAGACCGGGCTGAAACTGGCACAGACTTTTCTTTTCAATATGACTTCGCATCTACTAGCGACCTCTTAAAAGTTACACGTAGAGAAACGCAGATTCTCCAAGACTGGTTATGGAATTTTTTCTGGAACTCGCCTAGTTTTGCTCAGATCGCACCTGAAGATGATCACTATAAAATTCACTACTGGCCAAAGCCGGCTCATTCGCTGCATAAAAAACGTATTTTTCAGATATCTGCCTGCTTTATTCAAGGCGCTAAAATTTCAAAAATTGCTGAGCAACATGCGATTTCATTACTTACGCTTCGACAATTTATCGCGGCCAGCATGGCTTCCGGAAATATTGAAAAAATTAATGCTTGGGAAAGTCGTTATCGCACCACTGAGCCAGTTGAAAGAATAGAACAGCAAAGTTTCATTAAAAGCTTTTTTGGAAAGCTACGATTTAAATTTGGATTTTAATAAAGTAAATACTTATGATTCTACAACAATATAAAATCGTTTTTGCGGGCTCCATGGGTGCAGGTAAAACAGCCGCAATACGTTCCTTATCTGATATACCAGTGCTACTCACTGAGGCACTGAATACTGACGACCGCAGTCATTCAAAAATGGAAACCACGGTAGGAATTGATTATGGTGAAATTACATTAGAAGATGGAACCAAAATTGGCCTGTATGGGACGCCTGGACAAAGTCGCTTTGACTTTATCTGGCCTGTCATCTGTCAAGGCGCACTAGGTGCCATTATCCTTATTGATCATACAGTGAGTGATCCGATCCAGGAACTGGAAAGCTATATCGAAGTATTCCAGGAATATACCCATAATATTGCCATTGGGATTACGCACAGTGATCTTGAAAGCCCTCATTTTACCCAGATTTATAAGGACTGGCTGATCCAACAGGATCTCTATACCCCCCTCTTTTTTGTAGATGCTCGTCAAAAAGACGACATCTTGCTTCTCTTAGAAGCCCTCATTACTTCAATCGAAGTCAACCATAACCTTATGAGCTAAGGATTAAAGCATGCTCACTATACAAGAAAGACGTCAAGCCCCCGAAGCCCTCGTTCAGCATGCCAAACAGCAAATTCAGGAGATCATTAGCAATGTTCGTGGCGTATATTATGTAATGGTCTGCTCAACAGATGGCTTAGAATTGGCCACAATTCATAAGAAAGACAACTATAACAACAGCAAGCTTGCTGCTGTGAGCAGTTCGATTTTAGCGATGGTTTCTGCATTTACTAAGGAAATCCATCTTACTGGCTGTCAGAGTATTACTTTGGATGCAGAAAATGGTAAAGCTATTTTGACAGCAGTTGCAGCACCGAAGCACCCTCTTATTCTGGTTACTTTGGCTGAAAAATACATTTTATTGGGTCAGGTCCTGTATATGCTAAAGAATGCAACACAATCCATTATCGCGGCAGATCAATAAGCAGATCAACAAATAACTAGATTCACAAAAGGCTTAAATTGAATTTAAGCCTTTTTATTTTGTTTTATTAAACCCCTCGCATAAAAAAAGCCCTCTGCGTTTAGCAGAGGGCTTTTGGAATAATGAGCTGGCGATGACTTACTCTCACATGGGAGACCCCACACTACCATCAGCGCTAAGAGGTTTCACTTCTGAGTTCGGGAAGGGATCAGGTGGTTCACTCTTGCT
>NZ_VPAW01000053.1:0-3091 GCF_013419055.1 Acinetobacter sp. YH12108
TGTTCCGACTTAACGGTTATGTCTGTATGTTCGTTTATTTGCTTGATAGATGGCTCAAATACTCGCTTTTTAAAGTCAGCAATCATTTTATATTCACCATCAAGAACACCTAACTTCCTGCGAAGTTCTTGAGTTTCAATAATTGGCGTTTTCCCTGTACTCCTCCAAGCGATGAGCAATTCATAAAGACGAATTGCATAAGCTGTGCTTAGCCCCTTAATTTGCTGTAACTCATAACTTGTGAACTGTTCTTCTAGTCTTGTTATTAAAGGGATGATTGCAGGGGCGAAAATAAGCTCTACAGATGCAGTATTGTCTATGTAGGCGATTTGAGAAACCCAACGACTGGTTATATTTGCAATCCCTTTCCCACGTTGTTCTTGGTAACTAAATTGGCGTGCAAAAAGGTCTTTGCAAGCATCTTTTAACGCTTGGTAAGCTGTGTTTCTGTGAACATTAAAATGGTTAATATAGCTTTCTGCGTGAATTGTTAAAGGGTCATTTGCATTGATTCCTTTACCACTTTCGCGAGCTTCGATAATTGATAACAGAATAAGTCGCTGTTCAACCAAATCCAAATTATAGCTTGCGTTAATTAAAGCGTTATCTTTCACAATCAAATCTTTCATTATAAATCTTCTAATATGACATTTTTATTCTAGTCATTATATTGACATTGTAATTTGTGTCAATATATCAACTCTAAACAGACAAACCGTTGCAAGGTAAATGCTGTTTTATGGACAATATTTTTTTTGTCAGTATTTGCAAGGTAAGTGTCCACATATTGAAAAAATCTTGCAAGGTAAGTGTCCACATATTGCAAGGTAAGTGTCCACATATAAGTGCTGAAACGCACGTATATCAACGCTTTCAGCGTACCTAAAAGCATTTAAAAGCTTTTTTATTATTAAAAGCCCAAAAAAATTAAAAACGGCATTTAAAACTGCCCTATGTTTTCGCTTCGCTCAAACTCTATTGAATCTCGCTTCGCTCGATTCCTGGGGGCAGTTTTTTCAAAGACCAGCTAGGACGCTAAAAACAAGAATGGATTCGCTTCGCTCATAAAGCTTTATGCTCGCTTCGCTCGTCATGAAGCCAATTAATACAGTCGCTTCGCTCTGTAAATCTCGTTATAACGCAATAGTAAGCTTGTAATCAGGGAAAAGGCAGGGACGAAATTTTTATAACGCTCAATCGCTCGTAGACACTCGCTCGGTTTATTGTTTTGAAATCATATATTTAAAATTCTATCGTATAGATTTAATAAAACTAACGTATAAAAATCTTTATTTAATCAATTCTATCGTATAGATTTAATAAAACTAACGTATAAGAGTAAATATTATGGCTAAAGTTATTGGTATCTTCACAGGTAAAGATTTGAAATGGATGGAATCAGAAGGCGGTTCAGGCTATTGGATAGTACGTACAGACCGTATTAAAAGTGCTGAATATGTAATTTTAATTCGAAATCATAGAGAAACATGGGCAGTAAAAGATGGCTTAGGTCATGGTCAAGCCTTCATGGTTGGTAAAATTTCGGGCTGTATTCCTACTAAAAAACATGCAGGTAGAAAATTAATTCAAATTAGTGAATATGCACTGTTGCCAGACACAGAAAACTTTAAAAAGGCTTGGAAGAAATTAACAGCAGGTCAAAGATATCCAGTAGCTTATTTGAATACCAATGATCTATTACAAAACCTTGACCTTGATGTTGAAAAACTTGAGTGGTCTGCTTTTAATGCAAATCCAAATGCAGAAACTGCTTCACCTGAATCTGAAATTATTGCTGAAGAATCTGTAGATGAAACAAAAGAACTATCTGAAATTATTGCTGAAGCTAAAGAAATGATAGCTCATGCAGCAGGTATTGACGTGGATAAAGTTAATATCCAAATCAGTTTCTAATTAATTTTATTTAATAGCTCATAGCCATTTAGTTATGAGCTAATTTTTTTAAATACTCGTCAAAGTCTTGCTTGTTTAAATCACCTGAAACGTACTGATCATAAAGTTTTTGATGATCTTCAGTGATTTCTAAATCGTAATATTCTCGATCTGATTTCTTTAAAAACACCTCTAACAAACGATTATTTTTTTCAGCATCACTTAATTTCATGGTCTAAATGCTCCTATTTTGCGTTTATTGGCGTTTTTAGCCCTGTTTAGCTAGATTTCCCTGTTTTTAAGAAAATGGCGCTTAAATGCGATTTTAGGCGGTTTTTACGCTATGGGGTGAAATTCGATATTGGGGCGTTGCTAACAAGCAAATTTTTAGCGGTTTGGAGATTTATCATTTTCCGACAGCAGGAGGGAATGCACGCTTACGCGTTTCTCTCCGAGAAACAAAAAACCGACCTCTGAAAAAGATAAAAATAAGCCCCAAAGTTTGGGGCGTTTTGAAATCTTTTTTAGAGGATTAATTGCTACTTTTTGGCATTCACGTAGTCATAAAATTGAAGTTGCTGTTTTGGGTCTTTTAGCATGATGCGAAGCCGTTGCATAAAATCATCTGGAGATTCGTTCTCCTGCTTTAAATGAGCGAATTTCTTGTCACGGGACATATTGAACGACAAGCTGTTCACTTGCATATTTCGCAACTCAATAAACTTAGGTTCATCGACCTGTTTAATTGGTGCAGATTGGATTTTTTTAGAACCAAAGCCGAGTTGTTCCAGTAGCGGATAAAACATCCTGAATTTTTTTGGTTCTAAAAGCATATCGGCAAGGCGTTTCGTAAAGTCCTCTGCGGACTCTCCGATCTCTGCATATTCGCTACCAACTTCGGGCAGTTCAGATAATTTGTGTGCGAACAAATGCCGTTGTGCATCGGTCATTTCGACAAAGAAATCAGGTGTGTTTGGATCTCTTTTAGGGTCGGTTTTTTGTTCTAATTTTGGCTGTGCCTTTTGTTTGAATCGGAATGAAAATCCAGTAATTGAACGACCTGTTTTGTGCTGTTCCGACTTAACGGTTATGTCTGTATGTTCGTTTATTTGCTTGATAGATGGCTCAAATACTCGCTTTTTAAAGTCAGCAATCATTTTATATTCACCATCAAGAACACCTAACTTCCTGCGAAGTT
>NZ_VPAW01000054.1:0-2813 GCF_013419055.1 Acinetobacter sp. YH12108
CTACTTGT
Source organism: Acinetobacter sp. YH12108 (assembly GCF_013419055.1). NCBI lineage: Bacteria > Pseudomonadati > Pseudomonadota > Gammaproteobacteria > Moraxellales > Moraxellaceae > Acinetobacter > Acinetobacter sp. YH12108. Next base: position 9 of record NZ_VPAW01000054.1, read on the forward strand.
AGGGATGAACGACTGTTTGGGGTTGTATAGTCAAGTAATTAAGTGCATGTGGTGGATGCCTTGGCAGTCAGAGGCGAAGAAAGACGTGATAGCCTGCGAAAAGCTCCGGGGAGGCGGCAAATATCCTGTGATCCGGAGATGTCTGAATGGGGAAACCCACCGGCTATAAGGTCGGTATCATAAACTGAATACATAGGTTTATGAGGCGAACGCGGAGAAGTGAAACATCTCAGTATCCGTAGGAAAAGAAATCAATTGAGATTCCCTCAGTAGCGGCGAGCGAAAGGGGAACAGCCCATTAAGTCATATCAGTTTTAGTGGAATGCTCTGGGAAGTGCAACCATAGTGGGTGATAGTCCTGTACACGAAAGGGCTGATATGATGATGTCGAGTAGGGCGAGGCACGTGAAACCTTGTCTGAATATAGGGGGACCATCCTCTAAGGCTAAATACTCCTGACTGACCGATAGTGAACCAGTACCGTGAGGGAAAGGCGAAAAGAACCCCTGTGAGGGGAGTGAAATAGATCCTGAAACCGCATGCATACAAGCAGTGGGAGCCACTTTGTGTGGTGACTGCGTACCTTTTGTATAATGGGTCAGCGACTTATATTCAGTAGCGAGGTTAACCGAATAGGGGAGCCGTAGAGAAATCGAGTCTTAATAGGGCGTTTAGTTGCTGGGTATAGACCCGAAACCGGGTGATCTATCCATGAGCAGGTTGAAGGTTGGGTAACACTAACTGGAGGACCGAACCCACTGTCGTTGAAAAGCCAGGGGATGACTTGTGGATAGGGGTGAAAGGCTAATCAAACTCGGTGATAGCTGGTTCTCCCCGAAAGCTATTTAGGTAGCGCCTCGGACGAATACCATTGGGGGTAGAGCACTGTTTCGGCTAGGGGGTCATCCCGACTTACCAAACCGATGCAAACTCCGAATACCAATGAGTACTATCCGGGAGACAGACTGCGGGTGCTAACGTCCGTAGTCAAGAGGAAAACAATCCAGACCGCCAGCTAAGGTCCCTAAATCATAGTTAAGTGGGAAACGATGTGGGAAGGCATAGACAGCTAGGAGGTTGGCTTAGAAGCAGCCACCCTTTAAAGAAAGCGTAATAGCTCACTAGTCGAGTCGGCCTGCGCGGAAGATGTAACGGGGCTAAAACTATGTACCGAAGCTGCGGATTTGCAATTTATTGCAAGTGGTAGGGGAGCGTTCTGTAAGCCGATGAAGGTGGATTGAGAAGTCTGCTGGAGGTATCAGAAGTGCGAATGCTGACGTGAGTAACGACAAAACGGGTGAAAAACCCGTTCGCTGAAAGACCAAGGGTTCCAGTCCAACGTTAATCGGGGCTGGGTGAGTCGACCCCTAAGGCGAGGCCGAGAGGCGTAGTCGATGGGAAATTGGTTAATATTCCAATACTTCAGTGTAATGCGATGAGAGGACGGAGAAGGTTAAGTCAGCCTGGCGTTGGTTGTCCAGGTGGAAGGCTGTAGGCATGCATCTTAGGCAAATCCGGGGTGCTCTATGCTGAGAGTTGATAGCAAGCCAGTTTACTGGTGAAGTGGCTGATACCATACTTCCAGGAAAAGTCTCTAAGCTTCAGTTACACTGGAATCGTACCCGAAACCGACACAGGTGGTCAGGTCGAGTAGACCAAAGCGCTTGAGAGAACTCTGCTGAAGGAACTAGGCAAAATGGTACCGTAACTTCGGGAGAAGGTACGCTGCCGGCGGTGATAGGACTTGCTCCTTGAGCTGTTGGCAGCCTCAGAAACCAGGCCGCTGCAACTGTTTATTAAAAACATAGCACTCTGCAAACACGAAAGTGGACGTATAGGGTGTGATGCCTGCCCGGTGCTGGAAGGTTAATTGATGGGGTTAGCGTAAGCGAAGCTCTTGATCGAAGCCCCAGTAAACGGCGGCCGTAACTATAACGGTCCTAAGGTAGCGAAATTCCTTGTCGGGTAAGTTCCGACCTGCACGAATGGCATAATGATGGCGGCGCTGTCTCCAGCAGAGGCTCAGTGAAATCGAATTCGCCGTGAAGATGCGGTGTACCCGCGGCTAGACGGAAAGACCCCGTGAACCTTTACTGCAGCTTGACATTGAACTTTGATCTTACTTGTGTAGGATAGGTGGGAGGCTTTGAAGTGGTGACGCTAGTTGCCATGGAGCCGTCCTTGAAATACCACCCTGGTAATATTGAGGTTCTAACTCTGCTCCCTGATCGGGAGCGAGGACCATGTCTGGTGGGTAGTTTGACTGGGGCGGTCTCCTCCTAAAGAGTAACGGAGGAGTACGAAGGTGCGCTCAGCGTGGTCGGAAATCACGCGTAGAGTATAAAGGCAAAAGCGCGCTTAACTGCGAGACCCACAAGTCGAGCAGGTACGAAAGTAGGTCTTAGTGATCCGGTGGTTCTGTATGGAAGGGCCATCGCTCAACGGATAAAAGGTACTCTGGGGATAACAGGCTGATACCGCCCAAGAGTTCATATCGACGGCGGTGTTTGGCACCTCGATGTCGGCTCATCTCATCCTGGGGCTGAAGCAGGTCCCAAGGGTATGGCTGTTCGCCATTTAAAGAGGTACGCGAGCTGGGTTTAGAACGTCGTGAGACAGTTCGGTCCCTATCTACCGTGGGCGCTGGAAATTTGAGAGGATCTGCTCCTAGTACGAGAGGACCAGAGTGGACGAACCTCTGGTGTACCGGTTGTGACGCCAGTCGCATCGCCGGGTAGCTATGTTCGGAAGGGATAACCGCTGAAAGCATCTAAGCGGGAAGCCTACCTCAAGATAAGATTTCCC
>NZ_VPAW01000055.1:0-2189 GCF_013419055.1 Acinetobacter sp. YH12108
CAATACCAGCGCACAGCCCAAAGAATGATTTCGCCCTGAAAATGCCGACCATGGAAAGGATTCATATGCTGCACCTTTAGCTAAAACAGTCTTCAGCTTACCATTCGTGGTTATTTGCAACAGTGCCAAATAATTTAGGTTGGTACTTTGCTTTGCTTTTTCCATTACTAATTTGACAGCCACAGACGCAAAGTGACTCGACTTTAAAGTGTGGCTAAAGCCAAAATTTAAAGCATCGAGTACCCTTTGTTATTTTATCTAAAAAAAAGATAAACAATTGATTTTAAATACAAAATTAATATAACCGTTTGGTTGCTTTGTAACCAAATGACTGCTCTGTTTGAACTAAATACTTTGTTTAAGGACAAGGTGTTTCATGTTTATTTTAATTTTTTTGAGTGTGGTTTTATGGGCAAATGATCTTTTACAAATGGCTCTGAACTTGGATTTTCATATCATTGCTGAAATTTTAAAGCTGCTATCGATTGAGCCGCAGTTTTTGCTGACTATTAATATTAATTTTAATAATAAAAAAGACAAGTGATGCATAAATTCGACCAGCTACAGCCTTCTGTGGTTGGTCTTTTAAATTAATGCGCTGTGTTTGGGATAGCGTCAAAGAAAAAACTTATGATTGGTGCCAGATCGACCCTAAAAAACAATAAGCCCATCGGAATGGGCTTATTGTCAGTCGTTTTGAGCCAACTTTTTAGCTTAAATCACTAACCTCTGAGATTCGAAGCTATAGTTTTTAGGTTTTAATAATAATTTTAATTAGTAATTCCGCCTTCTACTCGCCCACTAACATCTTCATAAAATAGTAATAATGCATAGATTTTAGGAAGCATTTTGTCTGATTTATAATTATTTTCAGCTTGCTTAAATATAACCTGACTCCATGTGCTGTATAGCTTATATTTTTTTAGTTCACTTAACTTTCCATCCAGTGCCAACTGCTTAATATTTCCATTTGGATTATTTTGATACCTATAATCATCAGGAATAAAATTCAAACTACTATAATTTTCAACTAGCCCATCAACAACCACACACGCTTTTTTTTCTGATGGAGAAGTAGGTTTACATATTCCTGTTTTGATCTCCTCTCTATTATTCATCACCCAATTAAAGAAAAGCCATTCTTTACGTTGTATAAACTTATACATTTGACCAATACTATTTCGATCATATTTTAATTTTTTTGCATTTTCTGTTTCTCTGTATTCTAAGTTTTTCGAATCATCACACAAACTTAATAACACCGAAGGCACAGCTTCATTCGTTATTTTTTTAGGGGATTGTTTTGTACTTTGACTTTCAGTATTTTTTAGACCTCCAATTAATGAAAAATCACTATCATATTTATAAATAATATCATCTAGATAGAAAGACTGATTTTTACAATCAACAGTAAGCCGTGATAAAAATTTAGTTTTATATTCTTTTTCTTCAACATACATAGAAGCACTCACCTGTTTAGGTGGCGAACTAACTAAAATAGAATTTTTATCTAGATACATTGAATCATTTAACGGTTGCCAATCTGCTTTTTGTGCATTTGCTAGCGGTATCAGACATGCACTTAAAGTAAAAATTAGTAATTTTTTCATTTGTTCCTACGTTTTTTGTCCAAAAATACATCAAAAATGAGATATAGCTCAACAGCCTAACCTTATTCCATAACTTTGTTTAGGCTCATTTATTTCTTTAACTTGTTGACTTGCATTTCTAGCATTTGTAATTGCTCGATCAAAGCTTTGTTTTGTGTCTTGAAGCCTCTAGTTGATCGTTCAAGTTGTTCACCTGCCGTACTAAGTTGCTCAAGTTGGTGCTTCTCGTTTGGTCAGCTTCCCTGATTACAAAGCTTTCTTTTGCTTCATAACGAAAGATACAGAGCATCCTGAAGGGTGCGAACTTTGGAGATTTTGCTTTTCAAAAAGTATGAGCGAAGCGAATTCGTAGTTGCTTTTGATTTTGGATATTACAAAGAGTATTAACTAAAAAACTGCCCCACGAAGCGAGGAACGAGCTTCAATAGAGTACGAGTTTTAGCGAGTACATACAATCACGTTATTTTTATACTTAATCTGCCTGTGCTCAAGGTCTGGTGGACATTTACCTTCCCGTTTTAACCGTGATAAAGCACGTCCATATGTGGGTGCTTTATCCGTGTTGATCACTTGTGGAAT
>NZ_VPAW01000056.1:0-2180 GCF_013419055.1 Acinetobacter sp. YH12108
GTAAATTTTCAGCGTTGCTGGCTCCCCGTCAGCCGGATTGGGTTGCATCGCAGGGGTGTCGAAAGAGTCAACTGCGGTCCAAAGCTGTTGGACTTGGGTGAAAAGGGCGTTTATTCTTCCTATACGTGAACCGCATCCTACGGAATGAGTAACCCTTGCCCTATTGTGAGTAGAACGTCGTATAATTCAAACGAAAGCAGTTAATAGGTATGAAATATCACAGCACAAAAGAGCGACAGGACATGTTTAGATGATGTTATTATAAAATAATAACATCATGGATGAATAAAAAATAATTTTCTATCTTTACAACTATGTTATACTTCTATGATAAGGCTATGATGGCAAAGCCTTGGTTTTCCTAATCAAATAGTCGCCGAGATGGCTTCAATGCGACAGTAGGTCTACTGTCTCACAATTAATTCATGTATCAGATTTTTGTTCCCTGATGGGAAGTGTTATCCATACGAAAAGAATATGGGTAAAGTGTTACACCTGTATATGACATTCAGAATGTCCTGTCGGGGGAACTGGTACCAATTTAATAAAAGAAAACAGTATAGAAATGACAATCGAAGATATGCAAACATTAGCCCTAGAGCATGGGCTGAGAATTTCGGAAGAGATGAGTGTCAATGAGATGGGCATCGACTTTAGAGTTGCCTTTGTAAAGGAAGTAAACGGTGAGAACTGGGTACTCCGTATACCTCGAAGAAGCGATATGCTTGAACAAATCGAAAATGAAAGTAGAATATTGGATTTAGCCAAAAGAAACCTGTCGATCAATGTCCCTGATTGGAAAATTGTATCGGAGCGCCTAATAGCCTACCCTTTACTGGAGGATGCGCCTGCTCTGACATTCGATGCGATAACACATGAGGTTTCTTGGAACATAGATCGCGATAGCATAGCTTATGTGGAGTCTCTGGCAAAATCATTGGCCGAATTACATCGTATTACAGCTGACGATGTGAGAAAGAGCAACTTGAAAATAATGACTCCAAGTGAATTGAGGACCGAAATAGCTGACCGTATCCACTTGGTGAAATCTGAGATAGGTATCAGCGAGCCGTTGGAAAACAGATACCGTAGATGGTTGGACAATGACCCTTTGTGGCCTGAATTCACTTGTTTCATCCATGGCGATCTCTATGCAGGGCATGTCTTAACCTCGAAGGAAGGTAAGACCTCTGGTATCATAGATTGGTCTACTGCGCATATGGGTGATCCTGCACTGGACTTTTCTGGTCACGTATCGGTTTTTGGAGAGGATAGCCTGAAGAGTTTGATAACGGAGTATGCTAAACAAGGCGGAACGATATGGGATAGGCTCTACGAACAATCTATAGAGAGGGCTGCTGCAGCTCCATTAGCATATGGCGCTTTTGCGGTAGAGTGCAACGACGATAATCATATCAATGCCGCCAGAGCAGCCTTAGGTATTGTTCAATAAAATGATGTGAGGATACTTTTTTAAATGCTAAAATAGGAGTTCGATTGGTGCCACTTAAGAGTATCATTGATTTCTATTTTAGCCAGTATCCTCCACTTTTAGGAGCTCCTCGAAACTCGATTTTATGATCATCTCTTAAGATTTTGAGCCACCGCTCTACTATCTTGACAGGAACTAATAGCTCGTTTACTAAAAATGGTGCACGCTTTCCTGGATTAGTTCTTATCTGATTAAATAGTAGATTTACTCCCTCACTTACTCCCTCATTAGATTCGAAAAGTAGCTTTGATGAGACAATAACTCGAAAACCGTGCTGGAAATTTTCAAAGACAGGGGGACGCAGACCATAGGATGCGAAGCCTTCTTGGATTCGTTTGATGCCTGACCCATATTTTTCAATAAAATGCGCTTCTTTGAACGTGGCAGATATCCTTTTATTGCGCGCCCATGGCGAGTAATCTTCACGAAGAAGCTGATCAATCGTTAAGTTATCAGCTAAACCACCTGGATTGAAAAACTCTATGGAATTGTAATACACCCTGATTATGGAATCGGCAAATTAATTTGGACTTGGGTGAAAAGGGCGTTTATTCTTCCTATTACGTTGTCGGCAGCGGGCCAAAAAGGAATACGTCCATGCCCATCGAGGTGAAACCGGCTGTGAGCGCGGGTTCAAGCATATAGCCCGACAGGCGCGTATCCTTGCCGATCACGACACGATGGCGGT
>NZ_VPAW01000057.1:0-1953 GCF_013419055.1 Acinetobacter sp. YH12108
GACTTGGAATTTCCCATCTGATTACTCCACGCTTACGAATATGAATTGCTACATTTTATCCGATTATCTTTTGCTTCGCAATGCGGCATGGGCGCACTCAGCGTTCCAGCCCCCTCTGCCGCCCTAACTGCCACGACACCGACCCGCCCTGCACGATGCCCATAACCTCGCGGCCGAGTTGGCGGTCGATGATCGGCCGCCACGGGACAAGGGTGAACTCATGGGATTTCTCGACCACGGCGAACTTGCCGCTCGATAGATGCACGGTTCCGGTAAACTTGCCGCTGACGCTCTCGCCGTCCGTGGCGGCGCGGAACGGCAGGCCCTTACTCAAAGCCATATCCGATCCGACGCCGGCTACCTCGCGCTCCCGCAGGATGGCGAGAAGGTTGCGCCGGTAGAAGACGCGGCTGTCCCGGCTGCGGGTGGCGTCGCCCTGTTCGATATGGTGCTCGCGGCGCTGGTCCATGGCTTCGCGGACTTGTTGCCCGAAGCCGGTTGGCGCAAGGTCGGCCGTCTCGCCGTGGATCAGCCGCCGGTCCAGCCAGGTCGCGCCGTCCGATCCGATCTGTTTGTTCAGATCGACCGGGGAAAGGACGCGAACGCTGGCCTGACTGTCTCGGCCGGCGTCATGGGCGGCGGCACGGCTGACCAGATCATCGGGGATGCGCCATTGGTCGGCGTCGATCCGCTCGACGATACCGGCCCGGCGTAGCGCCTCCAGCCGGCGCACATGGGCATCGACATAGCCCTCATAGTCGCCGCCTGGAACGCGGCCCTCGAACTTGGCCTGCTCCAGATGGCGGCTCGGCCGATAGATGCCGTCCTTTGCAATGGCGGTAATGGTGCGGTCGGACGGCCGGGCTGCCGCCTCGGCGGGGCCGAGCTGGACGACGCTGCCGATGCGGGCGTCCTCGAGCCGCTCGAGCGCGATGCCGGCGATGTGGTGCGTGCGGCCGTCGATGCCGTCCACCACAACGGTCAGGTTCTCCCCCAGTTCGTCGGACAGGTGCTTGTCCACGACGCGGCCGACGATGGGCGTCTCGGGCGCTCCGTCATGGATTTGGAAGCTCATGGGATCGCGTTCGCCGCCCTGCGGGCCGAGCGCCTTCTGCATGGTGCGGATAATGTCGCCCCGCTCTCCAAGCTCGCGCAGGGCCGGTTCCATGTCCTTGCTCAATTCCCAAACGCCGGGCGCGTGCTCGGTCGCCAGTCCCATCTTCTCCAGCTTGGTAAGACGATGCAGGCGTAGGGTGCGCTCGAACTGCCGCCTCGGCGCTGCCGGTTCATGGCGAAGGTCGAGGAAACGGGCATCGGCTTCCTCGGCCATGGCGCGGTCGATCCGGGTGAAACGATCTTGGTCTATTTCGGCCGACAGCTTGCGCGTCTGCTCGATCTCGGTCACGGGGCCGAGTTCGAGACTGGCAAGTTCGCTGGCCCGCTCGCGCAGGCCGACGGAAAGGTAGTCGCCATTGATGACTAGATCCCCGCCCGTGTCGTCGCGGCCGTTGACGATGACATGCACATGGGGATGGCCGGTGTTATAGTGGTTCACCGCAACCCAATCGAGTTTGGTGCCGAGGTCGGCTTCCACCTGCTTCATGAAATCGCGGGTGTAGGCCGTGAGGTCCGATAGCTCCGCGCCGTCCTCTGGCGAGACGATGAACCTGAACTGATGTCGGTCGCCCTTGCCGCGATCAAGGAAGGCGTCGCCATCGGCGCGGTCCTCGGTCCCCGCATAGAGCCGGCCGCGCTCGCCGTCGCGTGACGTGCCGTCGCGCTGGACATAGAGCAGATGCGCGCGGGCACGGCCGCCCTTCCACGCGGCCCGGCGGTATCCGAGAAGCGGCTGTCGTTAACACGAGGCGGCAACGTGCGCTACCAGCTCAAGACGCCGTACCGGGACGGCACCACGCACGTCATTTTCGAACCATTGGATTTCATTGCAAGGCT
>NZ_VPAW01000058.1:0-1848 GCF_013419055.1 Acinetobacter sp. YH12108
CAGATTATCACCGTGATTAACTTATACAAAAATGCAGATTATCCAATTGAAACATTAAAGGTTTGGCTCAAAGATATTTTGAGTAAATCGAACGATCCTGAATGGTCCGAAAACTTCATTAATAATAGAAGCCTGAGTTTAAAAACTGGCTTTAAAAAGGATTATTTAAAGCCATAATAAAAAAGCGCACATTCATTTGAATGGGCGCTTTTTTATGATGTGAGCTTCGCTGAATTCAGTGAATAAAATTTTAGTAAACACCACTCTCAAGACGTTTTTGCATCACTTTTTTCACGGTCGCACGTGGAAAGCTAAACCAAAGTGCAATCAAAATGAGGCAGACTAAACTATAAGCCCAAAGACCAAATGCCACATAAGCTATGCGAACCAGTTCAATCACGAAGAAGAACGTAAACATCATCAGAACCGAAACGGCTGCAGCAACCGTCCCTTTGGACACTTCCGATGACATCAACGCAAAGCGGTATAACACTGAAAAACTAATGCCTTCACCGAAGCTCACCAAAGTCATCCCCACAATCAGTAACGGCAAGAAATAGCTTTGGAAAATCGTGCCGAGCACTACCAACAGCGTACCGATGAACATCAAGGGCAAACCGAGTAACACGGTTTTACCCAGTGCCATTTTGTCGATGACTTTAATCAGTACAATGTTGCCCAGAATGAGACCGCCCAAGACGGAGAACTGTGCCAAGCCGTATTGCATACTGCTCAAGCCAAGTTCTTCCACCAAGATCACGGGTGACAGTGCTATCCACAGCATCAACGGCATCGCGACCATGGGTAGGCCAAAGGTGAGCGCCAAAAAGGTCTTATTTTTATAGACCGTCTTATAGTCATCCCAAATATAGCGCAGCGGCTTTTTAGAATGACGCTGTTGTGTCGCAGGCATTTTGGCTTTTAAACCAAACCAACTTAAAAAAGCCAAAAAGGCAATGCCAATAAAGCCCCAATGCCATGACACATGGTCAATCATAAACGCCCCGACCACAGGACCAAGTAACGGTGCTAGCAAAGAAATATTCGCCATGAGAGCCATGACTTTAATGGCATCACGCTCTTCAAAACTTTCCTGTACTGCGGCATAACCCACCGCAGAAATCATCGACAGCCCCACACCTTGTAAAAAGCGGAGTGCCAAAAAAGACTCAATATTTTGAGTGAGTAAAATTGCAAGGCAGGTCAGCACAAAAAATGCTACACCTGCGAGCAACACCTTTTTACGGCCTAAACGGTCTGAGAGTGGCCCAAGCAACCATGCGACACAAGCACCGCCCAGTAAGTAAAAAGACATAGACGACGGTGCCCATGCACTGCTGACCCCAAAATCTTGGGTAATGGCGAGCATGGCAGGTTGGACTAAATCATTACCGATATAGACCGAAAATTCGAATAAAACCAATGCCAAAGGAAACATCAATGTGGCACGGCTTAACTTTAAAGTTTGTACGTTTTGCATTGTTATCTACATATAAAATGCGTACAAGCCTGAGCAAAGTCAGTTAGAGGGAGAGACGACTAAGCCCAATGGCAAGCACTGAGAAATTTATTAAATTACGTTTTTTTGAATGCGCTGAGATTTCGCGGCTTAATACACCGTATTCACAAGGTGTCTAAGATAGATCAAACGATTTCAGTTGTGAGATTTTTATAACTCAAACTAATTACACCCACTAATTTGAGTGGGTGTAGTTTAGCAGTTTATAGAAACCTTTGCACGAATAAACACACAAAAGTTCATTAAATTGGTATAATACAATAAAATCAATCACCTAGCAAAAAACACGACTATGGCATGGAAACAAACAGGGCAACTCTCCCTAGCAG
>NZ_VPAW01000059.1:0-1626 GCF_013419055.1 Acinetobacter sp. YH12108
GCTGATACCAAGTGCCTTGGCCGCATGCCGAAAATTCAGATGCTCGGCGACGGCGATGAACTGAACAAGGGAAATGAGCGGTATCCTGCCAGACAGGATACCGACATTCACGAGGTTTCGATGGTTAGTGCGCCGCATCGGAGCGGGCCTGCTACCAGTCGTCGGTTAGACGACTGGCGACTTCTCGGTGGCAGCCCCACGGAGCCGAAGGAGCACCAGCCCCAACGAAACCAGTACCGCCATCGCCGTGGCGTAACAGATCACGGGCCACGCTGTGTCACCGTTTAAAAGTGCCACCGCCAATGTCCCGACAATGCTGACTATCAGGCTTTGAACGCAGAAGTAGAACGCGACCGCTGATCCCGCGATGTCGTCGAACTCTGCCAAAGCGCCGTTCGCGGTAACGGACACCGTGAAGACAATACCGACCGCGACAACCCACATCGGTAGGATGAAGGTGAGGAATGACGGCGAGCCGTAAAGTTCGCCGATCCCCAACAGGACCGCTCCGCAAACAAGCAACGCCATCCCACGCGCCACGCATCCTGCGATGCCCCATCTGGCGACAAAGGACTTCGCGAAACGGGTTGTCACGATCATTACAAGCGCGACAGTGGCGAAGGCAAAGCTGAATCCGATCTCGGAATATTCCGCTTGGCCTATGAGCACACGGGGAGCCGTCGAGAAGAAGACGAAGAAGGTGCCCATACCGGCGCTAAAGCCGACAGTGTAAACCCAAAAAGCCGGACTCGCGAAGATCGGCAAGACAGATCGGCGCGTCTTGACTTGATCCAGAGGGCGGGTTTCGTGCCACCTGAAACCCGCATTTAGGAGTGCGAGCATCGCCAGTATAGCCAAAGTAATGAATATCGCCTGCCATCCCAAGAACTCGCCGATCAATGCTCCGGCGATAGGGCCGAGCGCAGGCACGAACGCCAGCATCGAACTGAAAAGGCCGTAGATGACGACACCCTCAGGACGGTTGGCATAAACGTCGCGAACCGTCGCGAACGTCGCCACCAGCATGGCCGACGCGCCCACTGCTTGAAGTAGACGGAAAGCGACAAAGGCCGGTGCAGTTGAAGACCAAGCTGCTCCCAGAGACGCAATGACGAAAGCCGTTGCGCCCGCAAGTAGAATTGGCCGTCGCCCGATTCTGTCTGAGAGCGGACCAAAAATCACCTGGCCCACGCCGAGCATCACCATATAGAGGCTCAACGTGAGTTGGATCATAGCGGGCGTCGTGTTCAGGATGCCGGGCATCGCTGGAACGACAGGGAGATAAATATCCATCGCCAGTGAAGCGAGGATGTCGAAAGGAGCCATCAGCAGCAGTGCTGCCGGCAGCGTATAGGCCCACGCGGGGCGTGTGGTGGTCATGACGAATCAACCCTCGATTAAGGAATACCGGGCGACGTCTGCTCGTCAGCAATCAGATGAGACTAGCCTTACAGAGCGCCGCAACAACAATACTGGTTGTTGCGGCTTACTTGTCTGCTGACTTGGAATTTCCCATCTGATTACTCCACGCTTACGAATATGAATTGCTACATTTTATCCGATTATCTTTTGCTTCGCAATGCGGCATGGGCGCACTCAGCGTTCCAGCCCCCTCTGCCGCCCTAA
>NZ_VPAW01000060.1:0-1395 GCF_013419055.1 Acinetobacter sp. YH12108
CAATAAGCTACGAAAACACCTTCCTCCCTGATTACAAGCTCCCTGTTGACCTAGATTGGTAAGATTTAGGCTTTGCCGACACGTAAGTATTAAAAAAATTGCGAGTTAAGGAGAAATGAGGAGGAGAAGGAGGAACGACGACCGACCGACGAATTTTGACTGAACGAGCAATATTTATTTTTTTATTAGTTGCAAAATATGATCAACTTTTCAGCTTAAAAGACGGAGCTATTTAATCTGAAAAGCAGATCTCTTGGTATATTTACGAAAACTCATGTAACCCTTGTGTAGCAAGGCTTTCAGACGATCTCAAATTCAAGTAGGTTTTTCAGAATATAAAAATCATTGTCGTTGATTGAAATCTGATGTTCACCACTTAAAGACAATAAAACTTCTGTGACCTTTCCTTGTTCTTCAAAGAAATGACCATTCTCTGTATGTACGAATTTTACTGTTTTACCTAAAAGCTCTATGACTTGTTTCATAACAACCACCTTTTTTTTAAGTTTTTGATTTAGTGATTAGTATCATTATGGTGAGAGTTGAGCAGATAGAAGGGAATACTCACCCTAAAGCACCTACAAAGGCACTTTAGGAGTATTTCCTCTGGAGCATCACTACGGAGCCGAGCGTCGCTTCAATCGGAGTGCTTCACGGTATAACGCTGCACCTGTCTTAATTACGGCTTATATCACCGCCTGAACGCATTTAAGACCGCTTATATTGCCTTATGTTCATCGCAAGGGTATTAACCCAATATACTCACGAACGGCTCAAAACTACTCATGCTGCTGCCTGCTTTGTTCAGATCCCCCAGTAACAGGCTTAAAATCACCGCTTAAATGCTGTCGTCACTAATCCTTCCACCCATTTAAACGGACGGAATATTAATTTTGGTAGGTTTTAACAACGAAAGGGATTTATTTTAAATCGTGTGTAGTTATAATCGCTTTACTGCACGGGGATTTTATCCTGATCTTATCTAGTGTTTGCGGCACAGATACTTTCGTTATTAATTAGTTCCAAGTAATTAATAACCGTGCTTTAGAATATATTTTAAGTTGAGCCTTAAAACAATGCCCTAGAATGCGTATTTTAGGGCATTTTTCTTTTATTTACGTATACATGACAACATGTTTACGGGTTTAGGGGGGGTTTTAGGGTCTCCCTAACAAGAATCACAGTGCCCTCTGTGTATGCTTGCTCTTTTTTTTCCCTGGAGACCTTTCCAGGATAAACAGAGGGAACGGAGTGTTCCCGAACTGACGCAATAAGCTACGAAAACACCTTCCTCCCTGATTACAAGCTCCCTGTTGACCTAGATTGGTAAGATTTAGGCTTTGCCGACACGTAAGTATTAAAAAAATTGCGAGTTAAGGAGAAATGAGGAGGAGA
>NZ_VPAW01000061.1:0-1260 GCF_013419055.1 Acinetobacter sp. YH12108
TATAAGAGACCTTTGCACGAAACAGCCCCTTTGCTCGAGGCATACCACCAAACCGAAAAAAAACAAAGAATGGCAATGAAATAAGCAAAACAATGGCTAAATCATGGATAAAATCTCCAAATGGTTGTTAAATTTGTGTCTATTGGCTGAGCTTACTAACCAACAGACACAATAACCCTAGGCGAGTCCGTATTTTCGTTTCAAGCTTAGGGCAGTTTTTAAATTATGCACCATGCTTGCAAGCAAAGTGCTGGTATGAAATTGCATTAACCCTAAATGACGAGCTTTGCTCATCCCATAATGCAGTTTAAAATGTCCAAAGACCCGCTCAACGGTGTTTCTAGTTTGGCTCTTTTGGGTATTATTGCGTTTTTGCTGTTCGGTTAAGGGTGTATTGCGCCATGCTCTATCATGAATATGATTTTTTATCGGTGGTTCATGCTCGGCAAGGTAGTCATCATGGGCTTGGCTTTTATACGCACTGTCAGCATACACGGCTGATTCATCATCTGTTAACAGCGTGGTAAAACATTGGGAATCATGGACATTGGCAGGGGTAGTTTCAACCTTTTTGACAAAGCTGTCTTCATCACAGTTGAGATGAATTTTAAAGCCGTAGGTGGTTTTTACTTTACCTGTACTGTCTTTTTTACTGACATAGGCGGCTTCGTTATCTTGGGTATTGTCGGTGTGTTTGCCTTTCTTAGGTCGTTTGTTTTTAGCTTCAACGATACTGGCATCGATGATGCTGACACTGCCCGCTTTGATAAAAATGTTTTGTTGGGCTAGTTGCTCATTGATTTGGTTGAACAATGGTTCAATCAGTCTAAGCTCACCTAGGTGTTTGTGGTATCGCCAAATGGTGCTATGGTCGGGTACATCATCCGTTAATGATAGGCCAACAAAGCGACGAAATAGTAAGTCTCGTGCCAGTTGTTTTTCCATGGCTGGATCCGATAGGTTATAGAGTTTTTGTAAGAGTAATACTTTAAACATGATGACAGGGTGAAAGGCAGATTCCCCACGCTCACTGCTATGAACGTGGCGTAAGGTTTGCTCGATAGTTTGCCAGTCAATTAGGTTGTGTAGTTCATCTAATTCTTCGATGGCTTTGTGAGCGTTAATGAGACTGTCTGCTAGGGAGAGTTGCCCTGTTTGTTTCCATGCCATAGTCGTGTTTTTTGCTAGGTGATTGATTTTATTGTATTATACCAATTTAATGAACTTTTGTGTGTTTATTCGTGCAAAGGTTTCTATAAA